>DYKI01000092.1 GCA_020722705.1 Chthonomonas calidirosea
CGCAGTAGGAAACTGAGGCGCGCGGGAGAGGGATAGGGTGAGGGTTGCGCGGCGACGTCCCCTCCCCCTTGCCCCCGCCCGCCGGAGGGGGCGGGGGTAACGACACGCCGCGAACACGTGGGAGGGCGAGGCTCCGGGAGGGCGAGGCTCCCGCCGAGCCGCTGCCGCGGACATAACGTTCGCGGCGCGAATCCGAACGGCAGGCTTGGCCTAATGGCGGACCCGCGCCGGCGCTGAGCGTGCTTCTTTACCCGCCGCGCCCCGAGCCGCCCTTCAAGTGGTCCGGCATGGGCGGCGGCATGCGTGGGTCACCCACCTCGAAACCGGCTTGCGGGTTGTTGGGGAACAGCTCAGGGATGAAGATAGCCCAGGCTATGTATGCGGTCACGGCAACTGCGATGACAGCCACGAGAGTGTTCTTTACTTTCTTCGACATGCGGCACCTTCCGTTCGGCCCATTGGCCCATCGGACCTGCAGGGCACCAGTATGCTGTTGACGTGCGTCGAAATGCGACACTTCGGGGACTGTACCCGCGCCTCCGCCGTGTCACGGCTCATGTCTGCAACATTTAACGATGCTGTAATGTTGTTAACCGTCGGCTTAACAGTCTTTCGCCCAGACTCAATATCGGCCCGAAGAAGCAGAACGCACGGGCAATATAGAGGAGGCATTGGACTTGACTCACACCAAACCGAGACGGCACGGGTTCACCCTTATCGAGCTGTTGGTCGTTATCGCCATCATCGCGATTCTGGCTGCGATCTTATTCCCCGTCTTCGCCACCGCACGAGAGAAGGCCAGGCAGGCAAGCTGCGTTTCCAACGTCAAGCAGTGTTCGCTGGCATATCTGATGTACGCTCAGGACTACGATGAGGCATTCCCGTGGTACAGAGACTTCAGCCCGAACGGCCCGGTCACCGTCGGCGGTTTCACATGCACCGACATGGATACGGACGCGGAATGGGGCATGCTGGTCTATCCGTACGTGAAGAACTGGCAGGTCATGGATTGCCCATCGAGCGTGGATAAGTCGCCGTTCGTTGACGGTGACGGCTTCGGTCACGACGGCGGCTACGGCGTGAATGATCTCATGTTGACCCAGACGCGGGGCGTGATCGCTGCCATCCCGACCCCTGCCGACATCCTGCTGCTGGGTGACTGCGGCGACGGGTCCATCTACCACTACGAGAGCCGTGGGGTCGCCACCAACACAGTCAAGACTCTGCGCGAGGACCTGGACTACGACTGGTCCAAGGGTCCCTTCCATGAGGAGTCGTCGGCTCGCCACAGCCAGGGTTCGGTATGGGCCTTCTGCGATGGGCACGTGAAGTGGCTGCGGGGTGAGTTCCTCGCGCCGCTGAGTTCATCGGCCCCGAATCCCTTTGCCGACCTGACTGCGCCCTGGTACGGCGTCTTCAAAGATAACTGAGGTCCATCTGCCAATGCGTGGTCTGAGGCGGTTCGCCATTCTGGGGCTTCTGCTCGTTATGTCAGGGGCGTTCTCGGCTTGCGTCGTCGGGTGCGGCAAGACGGACGAGCCGCCGACTGAGCGTCAGGCCCCGCCGCCCGATCCGGTAGGGGGAGACAGCGAAGCCGATCCGGATTGACGCGATCGTATGCAGCATCAAACGCCCCGCACAGATTGGCCATGCGGGGCGTTGTTGCGATCATGACTGTCCGAAACGCGAGTTTGGCCGTAGCCGGCCATACCTGTGGTTCCGGCGCTCCGCTTCCAGCCCGTTACGCCGCTATCGCCCGATCGGAATCTGATCGCCCGTTTCGCGAACACCCTCCCGATGTTGCCCGGCGTCACTTCTTCTCCGTTTGCCCGGGCGCCGCGGTCACCGCGTAGATGCTCGCGCTCCTGAGCATGAACCGGAGCCGGACCTTGCGTCCGGCCAGTTGGCCGGCGGATGCATCGCCCCACCGCAGAGGAATGTCCGGACGGTCTTCGCCATGGATGACACACTTCTGGGCCTCGAAGCCGGGGATCACCGTCCCGGCCTCGTCGAGCACGGCGACCATGACGTAGGCTTGATCTCGTGCGAACGGGCGGTCCAGGGACGGAACGGCAGCATTGAGCAGGAGATCGCCACGCGGCATCTCGAAGCGGCGGGTTGTGAACTCCGCATTCGCCCGAGCCGCGACGTAGGTGATCCGATCCGCCGGAAGGCCGAGAAGCCTGTCCCCTTTGGGGAACAGAATCTGCCCCCCGACCACCAGGGGATGGGTCGTGTCGAGCCGCAGCAGTTGCGGGAACACATCGAGCGCGTTGACGCCCCGTGCGGGTCGCTCCCATCGCAGGCCGTCCTGGCTGACCCACCACTCGTTGTCCAACTGGGGACCATGCTTGCCGGGCGACAGCGGGCTGGCGGCGTAGTTGAGGACGGTCATGTAGGCCCGGTCGTGGTACCAGAAGGCGTTGCCGCTGTAGAACTCGAGGTCGGGCGGGTCATCGCTGTCCGGCGTCGTCAGGTAGCCGGTCGGGATCGGGGCCTTCTTGCCTCCGCGGTTCCATACGTCGGGCAGCGACACGGACGGCTCCCATCGCCGACCGTCGGGGCTTGTGCGGATCATGAGGACGCGACGATCGCGCCACGCGTTGTCGTTCCAGGCGGGAGTCGTCCCTCCGTGATCAACGAAGCGCTTGCGCACCGGCTCGAAGCTCTTGCTCACGCAGACGAACCGGTGCAGGACCGGGCTCCAGAACAGGCTCATGGAGTCGCCGTCGTAGAAGAGCGGATTGCCAGACTGCTCGCTCCAGTGCGAGCCGTCATGGCTGACGAAGGCCGTGTAGGCGAAGCCGGAGTCGTCTATCCTAAGCCGGAGCAGCAGGTATTCGCCCGTGTCGCCGTTCCGGGCCAGCGCACAATGGCCGCTCCACGCAGCCTTCTCCGACTCGAACACCGTCCGGACGTTCTCCACGGCGGCGCCGTCGCGCGTAATGCCGCGAACCAGCTTCCAGGTCACGCTCCGGTCGGGGGCGTCGCCTGGGGCAGGGTCAGGCGTCTGATGTCCGAAGATCTCCCACGAGCCGTCGGCGAGAGGGAAGCCGGCCAGCACCGAGAAGCCCGCTGGCGCAATCTTGCGGATGAGCTGCACGGGCGTCACGCCGAAGTGGAGTCGGCCCCAGGTGTCCATCACATCCGCAGTGCCGGAAAAGAGCAGCTTCAGCGGGCCCGTCCGCGCCGTGTCGGGAGCCTGAGGCAGCGCCGAAACACAGCCGACCTGCCCGGCGAGAAACGCAAGTGTGAGCGCCATCGTCATGGGTGTCTCCCTGTACCGCTGTCCCGGCCTCCGGTTTGGAGGAAGCCGCCGGTGGCCGGCGTCCACGCCCATTCGCCGCCGAGCGACGATGGCCATAGCCGCAGTCCCCGGGCTGCGGGGAGGTTCGCCGCTTGCAGCGGTCATCCCTTCCCTGTCCGCGAAGAGCCATGGTGATGGCCGCGATCGGCACAGCAGCGCCAAAGGCAACGCATGCGATGGTCAACCGGCGCAGGTCGCTGAGCCCATGCCCGGGGCGTACGGACGGAAGATCCCCATGATCATCTATCGCTTAGGCCGCCCGCGACCGTAAAAGAACGACTTCGCCTCCTCCAGAGTTGCGAATCCATCGCCGTCCTTGTCCATCTGCCGGAAGATGCGCGGTCGGCCAAACTCGTCGGCGGACAGCTTGCCGTCGCCGTTCTTGTCGAGCTGCTTGAACTGGGCCTCGACGCGCGCTCCGCCGTCGCCTCCGGCCCGGCGTCGGGTCCGCCCATCCTGACGGTGCCAGAGAGGCTCCCTGAGCTCGGCGTTCCAAGCGTTCCAAATCTCCTCCATTTCCTTGACCCTTGCCGGCTCGCGATCGGACAGGTCACGGGCTTCAGCGATGTCGCGATCGAGATGGTAGAGCCGCCAACGCGGGTCCTGGTTGGCGCGGACGAGCTTCCAGTCGCCCTGCCGAAGGGCGCGCTGATCGTGGAACCGCCAGAACAGCGCCGGATGCGGTTCCCCCTCCCCCTTGCCCCCGCCCGCCAGGGGCGGGGGTGACTGTGCGCCGGTGAGGTAGGGCACGAGGTTCACACCGTCCAGCTTGTCCGCAGGGCCGACGGGCTTGCCGGCTGCGGCCAACACGGTGGAGACGACGTCGAGCGAGATGACCGGTCGGTCGTAGACCTTGCCTTCGGGCAGTTTGCCCTTCCAGCGTACGATGAAGGGCACGCGGATGCCGCCTTCCAGGACCTGGCCCTTGTAGCCGCGCAAGGGCGCGTTGCTCGAGGTGGTCAGGGGCGTCGGGCCGCCGTTGTCGCTGATGAAGAAGACGAGCGTCCGCTCCTCCAGACCGTGCTTGCGAAGTGCGTCCATCACGCGCCCGACGTTGTCGTCCATGGCCGAGACCATGGCGCAGTGGGTGCGCCGCTTCTGATCGGCGATGTGCTCGAAGCGCTTCAGGTACTTCGAGTCGGCCTGCAATGGGCTGTGGACGGCGTTGAAGGGCAGATAGCAGAAGAACGGGCGGTCCTTGTGACGCTCGATAAAGCTCACGGCCTCGCGACCGAAGGCGTCCGTCAGGTACTCCTTCTCCTCGACCACCTTCGTTCCGCGGAGGATGGGTTGCCTGCCCGACCGGCGCCCGGTGGCCGGGAAGTAGTCGTTTGCTCCGCTCAGGAAGCCGAAGAACTCATCGAAGCCTCGGTCGGGCGGCGTCAGGCCAGGCTTGTACCCGATGTGCCACTTGCCGAACATGCCCGTCGCGCAGCCGAGCTCCTTCAGCCTCTCGGCGAGCGTTTTTTCGGAACGCGGCAAGCCGAACTTCGGATCGGCGTATGCTTCGGGCCCCGGGTTGGTCTCGAAGCCGAAGCGCTGTTGGTACCGGCCCGTCATCAGTCCTGCGCGTGTTGGAGCGCACACAGGACAGGTCACGTAGCCGCTTGTCATGCGCACGCCGCCGGAGGCAAGGGCGTCAATGTGCGGCGTCGGGATATCTTTCGCTCCATAGCAGCCGACGCCCCCATACCCGAGGTCGTCGGCAACAATCAGAACGATATTGGGACGCTCTTGCTGGGCGTGTGCGCCTCCCATGGCGAGCATCGCCGCGGACGCTGCGCCAGCCGAGAGCGCCTCACGGCGAGAGGGTGTCCATTCATGATCGGGCATGATCTGCGTCTCCTTTTCAGGCTCATCGTTCTCTCTGAGCCCTTAGCCGCCTCGCCGCTTGTTCCCTTTGGCTCGACCAGGGCCGGCGTTCACATACGGCAGGTCGGCAATCGCTGCGTTCGGGCGTGAGGTCCATGCGGGACGATCATAGGCGACGAGACGATCGGCGGCGTTCACGGCGAAGACGATCTCGACAATGCCCGAGCCGTCCAGGCATCGGCAAAGGTTCGGCTTGCCAAGGATCGTATCACGCGGCAATGCGCTCGCCGGGGACCATGCGTCCAAACTCATCGCCTATAGACGCGCACCCGGCGGCCGTGTTCAAAGGCGCATGGCATGCGACGGTTCCGCGCACGGTTGCTTCCTGCAGGGAATCGCCGAGCCCGAGGCGAACCGTCACGGCATAACACAGCACGCAGGAGAGGTCCATGCTCATGTTGGCAATCATGGCGACGACGGTCGCCGCAGCCCCAGGATCGGCGATTGTGCCTGCCTACCTTCGATGCGAGTACCTGACCGATCCCATCGGAGTGGATGGGGCCCACCCGCGGCTCAGTTGGGAACTCCGGTTCAACGGCGGTCCGGACCGCAGCGCACGCCAGACCGCGTACCGGATCCGAGCGGCGTCCACCCTCGCCCGGATCAAGGCCGGTCGCGCCGACCTCTGGGATACCGGGAAGGTGGTCGGCGATGCGACGGCACACATTCCGTACGCCGGTTCGCCGATTGCTCCGGCGCGCCAGGTCTTCTGGCAGGTCAAGGTCTGGGATCAGGCCGATCGGGAATCCGAGTGGAGCGCTCCGGCAAGCTGGACCAGTGGGGTCCCGAGCGACGAGTGGCGAGCTGCCTGGATCGGCGACCCTGCAGCCTATCCGCCGGCCAGGAAGGCGCACAACGGGTTCCACACAGTCGTGGAGAACCGGGCCGATGTCACCAAGTGGGTGCAGGTTGACCTGGGCGCGGCCAGGCGTCTCACAGGCGTTCGGCTATGGCCTGCCCAGCCCTACGATTGGCATACTCCGACACCGGGGTTCCTCTACCCGCTGCGCTTCCGCATCGAGACTGCGCTCGAACCGGACGGCCCGTTCACGCCGGTCTACGACACTGGCGATCGCGACGAGCCCGCACATGCCACGCCTCACACGTACGCCTTCGGTCCCGCCACGGCACGGTTTGTACGATTGACGGCCACTCGGCTTCGCGAGCGGGACCCGGGCAACTTCGGCATGGCATTGGCCGAGATGGAAATCATGGATGGCGATGCCGTGGTGAGCGAGCACGCGCCCGTTACGGCGTCGGATTCGATCGAGAACGGCGCATGGGCGGCACTGAACCTGACCGACGGCGACACGACAAGCCACCCGGAGAGTCAGCCGAATGTGCTGCCCCCCCTCATGCTCCGTCGAGAGTTCCGGTTGGACCGGAAGCCGCGAAGGGCCATCTTGTTTGCATCGGCTCTGGGGGTGTACGAGGTGCGAGTCAACGGTCGGAGGGTCGGCGTCAACGTCCTCGCTCCCGAGTGGACCGACTACGGCATGCGCGTGCAGTATCAGGGCTACGACATAACGCCGTTGCTCCGTAAGGGGAATAACACCATCGCTGCGACGGTGGGCGACGGATGGTATTCGGGCCGCATCGGGCTGTTCCCGGGCCGAGGACACTACGGGCTCCGGCCCGAGTTTCGCGCTGAGATTCACGCCGATGGAACCGCCGAGCCCCTCGTCATGACCGACGGTTCGTGGCGCATGACGCTGGAAGGCCCAATCCGCTACAGCGACATCCTCGACGGAGAGGTGTACGATGCCCGCCGCGAGATGGAAGGCTGGGATATGCCGGGATTCGCCGATGCCGGCTGGATCGCTCCGAGCGTCAACGCGCATCCGAAGGTCGCGATGGTGGCTCAGCCCAATGAGCCCATCGCCATCACGCGCGAACTGCCGGCGGTCAATGTGACCCAGCCATCGCCCGGCGCCTACGTGTTCGACCTTGGCCAGAACATGGTCGGATGGGCGCGGCTTCGGGTTCAGGCTCCTGAGGGAACGGCCCTCAAGCTCCGCTTCGCCGAGATGCTCAACGATGACGGCTCCATATATACGGCGAACCTGCGAGGCGCTCCGCAGACCGACCAATACGTGTGCAGCGGCAAAGGCGTCGAGTTCTTCGAGCCGCATTTTACATACCACGGCTTCCGATACGTCGAGGTCACGGGTCTGCCCACGGCTCCACGCGTCGGCGACCTCGTTGGGCGGGTGTTCCATTCGTCATCGCCGGAAGTGGGAGTCTTCATGTGCTCCGATCCCAGCTTGAACCGGCTCTGGGACAACATCGTCTGGACGCAGCGGGCCAACCTCATGAGCACGCCGACCGACTGCCCGCAGCGCGACGAGAGGCTTGGATGGATGGGCGATATCCAGGCGTTCGGGCCGACCGCGTGCTTCAACATGGACCTTGCCGCGTTCTTCACCAAGTGGCTTCAGGACGTGCGCGATGCCCAGGCGGAAGATGGCCGGTTCCCCGACTTCGCGCCGAACCCGGGCGATTCGAACAAGCGTTTCTCGGGCGTTCCGGCGTGGGGCGATGCCGGAGTGATCGTGCCCTGGCTCGCCTATACCACGTATGGCGACAAGGGCCTGCTTGAGCGCCACTACCCCGCGTGCCGCAAGTGGATCGAGTACATCCTGAGCCGGAATCCCGACCTCATCTGGGTGAACGGGCGGCATGCCGACTACAACGACTGGCTCAATGGCGATACGCTCATCGCTGAAGGCTGGCCGACGAAGGGTGGTGAGGTACCGCGCGAGGTCTTCGCCACGGCGTTCTGGGCACACTCGACGCGCCTAACGGGCCTTATGGCCGAGGCGCTTGGGAGGAAGGACGATGCCGATCGGTACCGGTCGCTGTTCGAGGCCATCCGCAAGGCTTTCGTCGCGAGGTTTGTGACCGACGACGGGACGATACTCGGCAACACCCAGGCAGGCTACGCTCTGGCGCTGCACTTCGATCTGGTGCCGGCGGACCTGCGGCCCAAGGTCGTCGAGCGCATGCCGGCGGCCATCGAGGCCTATGGCGGGCGCATCTCGACGGGCATCCAGAGCACCCATCGCATGATGATCGAGCTCACGCGAGCCGGTCGGACCGATATCGCCTACAACCTGATGATGAGCCACGCCTTCCCGAGCTGGCTCTACTCGGTGGACAATGGGGCGACCACCATCTGGGAGCGCTGGGACGGCTATGTCAAGGGCAGGGGGTTCCAGAACCCCGGCATGAACTCGTTCAACCACTGGGCGCTGGGGGCGGTCGGGCAGTGGATGGTCGAGACGATCCTCGGGCTGCGTCCGGATCCCTCGGCCATCGGATGGAAGCGTTTCGTCATCGCTCCCGAGCCCGGCGGCGGCCTCACCCATGCGCGAGGGTCGTTCCGGGCCATGCCGGGCCTCATCCGGGTTGGCTGGAAGGTTGCCGAACGGCGCTTCACGCTCGACCTCGAGGTTCCTCCGAACACCACCGCGCGAGTGCATATGCCGGCGATGGATGCTGGCGATGTCAAGGAAGGTCGGCGCGGTGCATCGGAGGCGGCGGGCGTCCGCGTCGTCGGAACTGAGCGCGGACGCGTCGTGCTGGAAGTGCAGGCCGGCGCCTACCGGTTTTCCTGTCCTTACACCCCTTAGCGTCCTCATCCGGACGGCGAGGCGTGCAGGACCGCTGATCCGGCAGCGGTCCGCAGGCTCCAAAGGGCATCATGGATGGCGCCGCATGTCGGGCGGCGGCGGCATTCGTCATGCTGCACGTGACGCGCGGGCTCCGCCACGTGGCGAACATGCGCCGGACAGCGGACGGAGGACGCGACGGGTGCACAAGCTCTCCTCTCCCGCGAGCAGGCACCTGACAGGAAACGATTTGACCGCGTTCGCGCGAGAGACCGGATGAGTGCCATATGGGACCCCATGGACCGGCTGCGCGTCATTGGGCGCGAATGGCTGGTGCGGCGAGGAATGTGCGGACATCCCGACGAATGTCTTTCTGCCAGGGACACCGACACGACGACTACAGGCCGATCCAAATCGCGTCACGCCAAGGGTCCGGGGTCCCGCGTCCCTCCCGTGACGCCGGAGAACGCAGCAATGCCGAAATCGGCACACAGACGAAAAGCCTGGGCCACCCTGATCGGGGCGGCGCTCAGCTTCGGCGCGTTGCTGGCCGCGGCGCTGCCGGATGGCGACACCGTGCGGTTCGAGGAGATTGTGTTCGCCGTGCGGGCCTCGGTCGGGCCGCACTGGTACGAGAACTTCGGGTTCTACAGCAACGAGCCGGGCAGGCCCGCCTTTGCCAAAGGCGCTATGCTGTGCGCCGTCAATCCGGCGACGGGCGCTCTCCGAACGCTGGTCAACGATCCGACCGGCGGCATCCGCGATCCGCAGGTTCACTACGATGGCCGCAAGATCCTGTTCTCCTACCGCAGAGGGGGCGAGCCCGCCTACCATCTGTACGAGATCAACGTTGACGGTTCGGGCCTCAAGCAGCTCACCGACGGTCCCGATGACGACATCGAACCATGCTGCCTGCCCGATGGCGGCATCTGTTTCGTGTCGTCTCGCTGCCATCGGTTCGTCAACTGCTGGTATACGCGCGTTGCGACCCTGTACCGATGCGACGCCGACGGGCGCAATATCCGAATGCTGTCGCCAAGCATCGAACACGACAACACCCCGTGGGTCATGCCGGACGGCCGAGTGCTCTATACGCGGTGGGAGTACGTGGATCGCAGCCAGGTTCACTTCCACCACCTGTGGACCATGAACCCGGACGGCACCAACCAGACGGTGTTCTACGGCAACATGAACCCCGGCACTGCCATGCTCGGAGCCAAGCCGATCCCCGGCACACATAACGTCGTGGCCGCTTTCTCGCCGGACCACGGTCTTCCAGAGCATATGGGCGCTGTGACCATTGTGGACCCCAGGTGTGGCCCAGACGATCGGGCCGCAGCGCACAGCATAACGAAAACGCCGTGGTACAAGGACCCCTATCCGCTCGGCGGCGGACGGTTCCTGGCGGCATTCGGCAGGCGGATCGTCGAGATCACCGAGGCGGGTGAGGAGCGAACCCTGTTCACTCTCCCGAAGGAGGTGCGGCTCGCCGAGTGCCATGAGCCTCGCCCCATAGCCCCGCGCGAGCGCGAGCCGGTGATCAGTTCCCGTGTGGACCTGACCAGGGCCACAGGCACGCTCGTGCTTGAGAACATCCGTGTCGGGCGCAACATGGCCGGCGTTCGCGAAGGCGACATCCGTGAGCTCCTGGTTTTTGAACAACTCCCGAAACCCGTGAACTTCTCGGGCGGCATGGAGCCTCTGTCGCTCGGCGGCACGTTCACCCTCGCCAGGTGCCTCGGGAAGTTCCCGGTCGAGGCAGACGGGTCCGCCTGCGTCGAAGTGCCCGCGATGAAGCCGATCTTCTTCGTGGCGCTGGACGCGGCCGGCTTATCCGTCAAACGAATGCACAGTTGGGTGTCGGTGCAGCCCGGCGAACGGCTAAGCTGCGTCGGATGCCATGAGCAGCGTGTTCGCACTCCGGCCAGCTCTCGCAGCCTGGCCGCGCTTCGACGCCCGCCAAGCCGGATCGTGCCGTTGGCGGACCTCCCCGATGTGCCGGACTTTCCGCGCGACGTTCAGCCCATACTCGATCGGCATTGCGCCGGCTGTCACAGCTCGGCCCGGCTCGAAGCGATGGCGGATATGTCGGGCGACCGTACGCCGTTCTACTCAATGGCGTACGAGACGATTGTCCATCGGCGTCTGATCTCCGACGGGCGCAACCTGCCGCGCGGCAACTACGCGCCTCGCGAGATCGGCACCTCGGCCAGCCGCCTCCTGAAGCTAATGGACGGCTCCCATCACGGGGCCAGGCTGTCCGAGAGGGAGATCGCCATGGTGCGCCTGTGGATCGAGGCCGGAGCCACGTATCCCGGCACCTATGCGGCGCTTGGATGCGGAATGGTCGGTGTCGGGCTTCCGCTCGCGCGCATGTTCGAGCGCTGTGGATCGTGCCACGCTCGCAACGAGCCCGGTGCCAACCCGCCCAGGCGGTTCCTGGGCTTCGGTGCCGGCACCAGCGCATGGCCGGGCGTGCTGACCAACCTGACCAATCCCGAAGCGTCGCGCATGCTGGTTTCGCCGCTGAGCAAACGGGCGGGCGGGCGCGGCATCTGTGGAGGAGGCGGCTTCACAGGCAAGGACGACCCGCTTTACCAGTCCGTATTGGCGGCCATTCGAAACGCATCGAACACGCTCAACTCCCAGAAGCGTTTCGACATGCCGGGGTTCCGACCGAACGCCCACTACATACGCGAGATGCAGCGCTTCGGGATCCTCGCCGAGGACCTCGATCCGAAGCGCTCGATCAATCCCTATGACGTGGACCGCGCGTATTGGGACTCGTTCGCCTACAGGCCTCCCCGCTCTGGTCCCAGCGCCGATGGCCCTCGATGATGCCGGTACCCACCGGCACCAGCACGTCTGCTTGCTATCGCCGAAACCGACGTTGTCCGCCGCTCGTCGCTTCATGGCAGCGCCGCGGTCGAGAAACCGATGCGGGCAGATTCCCACAGGAGGATGACGATGGAAAAACCGGTCGCTCAAGCTGAACTGGGGAGCGCGGAGACCACCGCCGATAGACCCCTCATGGCGCCGCGTCGGCCGACCATGAAGGTCGCCGCACACAGACACTTCTTAGAGGACTTCGTCGGCTTCGAGATGGAGGTGTTCTACAACAACTATGCGGGAAGCAAAGACCAGGGCTCGCTGGGCCGCTGCGGCGACGGGTGGATCGAGCTCGTGCGGAACGCCGGCAAGCCGCGCCAGGACAGCCTGCTGATCCCTGTCGCGGCGATCCGCATGATCCGCCCCATCGGGCCGCCGACCACACCCGAGAGCATTCTGCTCAGGCCCGCGGACATGACCGAGTCTGACACCGGCGACGTGGACGAACCATGAGCGTCAAGAGAACCAGCCTGACTCGCAGAGAAGCGCTCGGCGCAGCGGCGGCCATTGCGCTTGCACCCCAAGATGGCCTGATCTCCACGGCCCAGGGCCGCCGGCGACCGAACATCGTGTTGGTCCTTGCGGACGACCTGGGCTGGACCGACATTGGATGTCAGGGCTCGCGCTACTACGAGACGCCGAACATAGACCGCCTGGCGCGCGAGGGCGTGCGGTTCACGAACTACCATCAATGCCCCAACTGCGCTCCGACGCGCGCCGCGATGCTGACGGGTCTCTACGCTCCGCGGACGGGCATCTATACGGTCGGCTCGTTGGAACGGGGGAATGCCGCCGATCGCGCCATGAATGTGCCGGTCAACGGGACCGACCTGCCGCTGAGCCTGATGACGTTCGCGGATCGACTTCGCGCCGAAGGATACGCGACCGGCATGTTCGGCAAGTGGCACCTGGGCGCGGGAGCGGCATACCACCCGTCGCGGCGCGGGTTCGATGAGGCCATCGTCTCCGGCGGCAGGCACTTCGACTTCGCGACGCGCCCCCATGCGCCGTACCCCAAAGGGCAGTACCTGGCAGATTTCCTGACCGACCGCGCCGAGGACTTCATTCGCCGGCACAAGTCCGGGCCGTTCATGCTCTATCTGCCGCACTTCGCTGTCCATTCGCCCCACCAGGCCAAACCGGACCTCGTCGAACGCTTCCGTTCGAAGAAGCCTGTCGGCGGACACGGCAATCCGGTCTACGCCGCCATGATCGCGTCGGTTGACCAGAGTGTCGGACGCATTGTGTCGCTGCTGGCCGAACTCGGGATAGCCGACAACACGGTCGTCATGTTCGCATCCGACAACGGCGGCGTCGGCGGCTACGGCGAACTTGGGTACGAGGGTGTCACCGACAACGCGCCTCTCCGCGGCGGCAAGGGAATGCTGTACGAGGGCGGCACGCGCGTTCCCCTGATCGTCAAGTGGCCCGGCGTGACGCCAAGAGGACGCACGTGCGGCGTACCTGCCATCCATGTGGACATCACCCCGACGCTGATGGAGTTGGCAGGCGCCCGACCCCACGCAGATTCAGGACAACCCATGGATGGGCAGAGCCTCGCCCCTCTGATGAGAGACCCGCGCAAGCGCCTTCCCACCCGATGCATCCACCAGCACTTTCCCGGTTACCTCGAGGGCCATCGTCCGGGGCGCTGGCGCACTGCCCCCGGAGCGAGCGTCATCGAGGGGGACTGGAAGCTCATCGAGTTCTTCGAGGACGGACGCCTCGAGCTGTACAACCTCCGCAGCGATCTCCGCGAGCGGAACAACCTCGCCGAGCGTTTCCCCGAGAAAGCCCGTGAGCTTCACGCCAGGATGCTCGCGTGGCGCGCCGAGACGAAGGCGGCCATGCCCTCCCGCAAGTGACCGCTCAGAGCGGGTGCGAAGCGGAGGTGCGTGGCATCGAAACGGAGTCCTTGCTTACGAGTTCCGACGCGGACAGGCGATCACCCCATCACCTTTGCCCGTCGCGTAGCGACGATGGATCGTAGCCGGGCGGCGTCAGCCCCCGGAA
>DYKI01000269.1 GCA_020722705.1 Chthonomonas calidirosea
CGAGGACGCCGTCCGCGTTGTGGGTCGTCGGGGACAAGGCCCCTCCCAACGGCGTCCTCGCCGTCCCGGATACCCGCACTGAACTATCCTGGGCGTGTGACATCGCGGCGATAGAAATACCATTCCTTGAGCCTTCGCGCGCCCGAGCGCTCGTAGAAGGCCTGAGCCGCGGTATTCCAGTCGAGGCAGGACCACTCCATGCGTCCGCATCCGCGCTCGACCGCCAACCTGCACGCATGGTCAAACAGAGCAGTTCCAATACCCTGCGCCCGCGCCTCGGGGAGAACGAAGATGTCCTCAATGTACAGCGTGGGCTTCGCCAGAAACGTCGAGTAAGTCTCAAAGAACAACAGGAGACCAACGGCGCGTTCATCCTGATGAGCCAGCCAAGCCTCGAACCTGGGTCTCTCGCCCCACCCGTCCATGACCAGCCGGGCTTCAGCCTCTTCATCCGGCGGATCGAGCCTCTCGAACTCGGCCAGAGCACGTATCAATCCGATTACGGCATGCGCATCCTCGCGTTCCGCGCGTCGGAGCGTCAAACGCATGACGCCGAATCAACCGGAGCAGTCAGGTCGAGCGGGCGCGGACCCGAGACGATCTCCATGTCGTCACGGCGTCGCACCTCGTCGAGCAGTGCCGCCGAAACCTCCAGCAGATCAACGTCCTCCGTATTGCGGATGCGCACAAACCGCACCGCGCTTCGGTCTCCCTTGCCGCACATGCCAATGGCGGCACGAGCCGCGCCGGCGGCATCGTCGAGGATTATCGGCAGCCCGCCGCGCCATGCTCCTCCCTCCTGGCTCGTGCGGTGGTTCGTGCTGGTCACGGCGAAGTCCGTCTGCTCGATCAGACGACGTGTCACGATGTCGGCAAGGTGCAGTCCTGCCGCATTGCCATGAGTCCGCTCTGTCAGTGCCAGGGTCACGACCATGCGCACATTCGGGCCATCCCATTCGGTCTCGGGAATGGATGGCATACGCACCCGACCGATGACGTGTGTGTCCATACCCGTCCCGCTGATGTCCTTGCCCATCTCATCCACGACAAGAACATCGGCCTCATCGAACGCAAGGCGCGGCGCAATGGCCCGAGCCCGATCGAGCAGTGTCTGCTCCTCCTCTCGTCCGATCCCCGACGCCGGGATACGGCAGATCTGGGCGGTACGTCCCCGCTCGTTTTCGAGTATGGCGATGCCGCCAACAACGTTGCCGGCCTGCACGAGGCGTCGCCCGACTTCCGGCATGATATGGCGCAGTCCGTCCGCGCCGAACCGATGGATGGAATCGGCGCCCTGCCGTTTGCCCAACCCGATGGCACACATCTTGCAGAGGCCGCTTTCGATCGGACCGCTGAAATCGGTATGGTGCTTGATGCGGTTGATCACCACCACGCAGTCGGCGTCTGCAGCATTCCGGTCGAAGTAGATCGGATACCCGTCATCGAGCGCGCCCAACTGCACAACCTCCATGGTTGCGGCAACCGGCACTCCAGTCGCCTCTTCGGTGATGCCATATCCGGCCAGAATGGCCCTCTGCCCTTCTGCGGTTGCGCCGCCGTGGCTCCCCATTGCAGGGACGATGAACGGGTGCGTGCCGGCCTCCTTCAGAACACCAATGACCTCGGTCACGATCGTCGCAAGGTTCGCCAGCCCGCGGCTTCCAACGCCAACAGCCACGCGGGCTCCCGGTTTCAGCCTGGGGTCCAATAGAAGCGACCTGGCCGCGGACCGGGCCGAGGACGCGACATCCTGCAGCGCCGGCTCCTCCTTCAGATAACGCACAGTCCAGACCTCAGGCAGGGCAATGCCCGGAAAGTCAAACGCAGTTGTCGAGATGTCCAAACGCATGAGTCACATTTCCTTCCTTGGCCCGGATAACCCGGGATAGGCGGCGTCCCCGCCGTCTGGGATATCGGTCATCGAGGATGATTCGGGAGGGACGGCGTCCTCGCCGTCCGAGATGTGGGTCATCGAGGACGGTGACCCTCCCACGCGAAGGACGGCGTCCTCGC
>DYKI01000270.1 GCA_020722705.1 Chthonomonas calidirosea
CTAGTCGCCGCCAATCGTCCCGGGCGGGATCTCGATCATGTAAGCTTCCACATCCTCGTAGCTTGCCGCGCCCCAGTTGCTGTTGAACAGCACCCGCGTGAAGTCGCGGTTGACGGAGGCGTGCGGCTCGGACCAGTATGCCAACCCGGTCTGGCCCGTGCCACCGAACCAGGAGCGATGGTGCGCAAGCTGATAGATGGTGGGGTTCTCCCTGAGCTGAACGGCGAAGACCTTGTAGTGCATCCACTGGCGGTCGTCGCCCCAGTCGTCGCCATAGGTCGAGAGCAGCACCCAGCCGGGCTTGTCATAAGCCTTGCCCGAGAAATGCATGGACGTGTAGGTGCCAGCGATATAGGTGTCGAACAGGTCCGTGCGTGCGCCGGTGGCCAGGTTCGCCATGTACACCCTGCCGGTGTCGTCGAAATCAAGCGCCACGTAGACCTCTTCACCGTTCTCGAGCAGCGCCAGGTCCGAGTGGTTGCTCTCGGTGTCCACCTGTACCGGACTGGTGAAATCGCGTTTGAACGCTGTCGGCCCGCCGTCTTCCTTCTCCCACGAGACCACCACGTACTCGCCCGAAGGGCTCATGCTGACGTGATCGGGTTCGTGTTTGCCGTTGGCCGCGAGATCGTATGTGGCGAGAATGGTGTCGGTCTGCAGATCGTAGGTGAAGAGGCCAAGTGCGTTGTAGTTTTGGTCGTCCACGACAAACGCCCAGTAGCGCGCGTCACGTGATGGCGAGCCCTCCGAGCCGGTCCAGGCTGCGTTGGCGGTCGGCCAGATTGCCCTGAGCCTGGAGGCGAAGTCGGCGACAATCGCGCTCTCGCCGGTATCAACATTCAGCCGGTAGAGCTTCATCCCGATACCGGTGCTGGGGATGTAGTACAGGAGTTTCGGGTCCGTCGGGTGCCACTGCGGTTCGGCATCGCCACCGACCTCGGGGAGTTCCCGGATGTGGCGGTAGGTGTTCGCGTCGTAGAGATGCCAGGAGCCGTCGCTCGCATAAATGAGGAGCCTGGTGTTGTCGGCGTTGAACGCCTGACGACGCGAGTAGTCGTTGCGCATGAATGCGTACGAACTGTCTGCATCGCTTGCATGATCCGTCACCCGCACCAGGCAAGTCTTGTAAGTCGGTTCTTCGGTTGCTGCACCTTTGGCGGGTTTCGCGAGCGGCGGTATGGCCGTATTGCCCTCTCCGCTCACCAGTCTGAACCCGGCAGGATAGAAGCCCGAGCAGGCGCTCGTGGACGTTCCCCCTGCATAGGTGGTGAAGGCGGCGTTGAACGTCTGGGCCAAACCGTTGCCGGCCAGGTCGGCGGCGGCCTGCGTAACCGTGATCGTGTAAGACGTTGCGGCCTGCAGCGCCGTATCGGGCGTGAAGATTGCGGTGCGGTTTGCATACGCCCGCGATCCGCTGACGGGACCGCCCGGCCCGATCAGCTGAAAAGAAGTATCGGTGAGCGTTCGCTCATCCATGTCCTCGCTGAAGACGATCTGGATCGAGGGGTTGAGCGATACGTTGGCGCTGCCGTGCGCCGGAATTGCCGAGGTCACCGCCGGCGCAGTCGTGTCCGGTCCGGTCATGACCGTTACTACTGCCGAGTCGCTTGCGCTGCCGCCATCCCCCGTGCATGACAGCGTGAAGGTGCTCGTCGTGATGAGCGGTCCGATCGTCTCGCTGCCCGAGATCGGTTTACTGCCGTCCCACGCGCCGGACGCCGTGCAGGAGGTGGCATTGGAGGACGACCAGGTGAGTATTGCGCTGTCGTTTGCGTTCACCACCGGAGGATCCGCCGTGAGCGCGACACTCGGCGAAACCGCAGGGGGCGTCCTGCCGCCTCCTCCGCAGGCGCTCAGCAGAAGGAGGGTGAGCAGCGAGGCCGTACGCGCAGCGGCGGCGGCGCTGGCGCCGCCGCGCTTTGCTCTGGTGAGAAGGTTCATGGGCAACTCCTTTTACCGGCTTCCCGCCGCGCGTTGTGGTCAGTCGCGCTGGAGCGCGTCATGCGTAGC
>DYKI01000093.1 GCA_020722705.1 Chthonomonas calidirosea
GGGTCTTGTTTTACTGACCAAGGCGGAGTGCCTGATCGCCGATCTCGGCCCCGCACGCTGGCTTTTCCCCGCCTGAAAACAACCGCCCACGGTAAACCGCGCCCCTACACGCCCGCGCGCGCGACTGGGTGACGACCTCCTCATAGGCTGGATGCATAGCCATCCAACTGGAGGAAACGGCCCATGCCCGCTGACTATCATCACGGCGTCCGCGTCATCGAGATCACCGAAGGCGCGCGCCCCATCCGTACTGTCGAAAGTGCCGTGATTGGCATCGTGGGCACCGCCCCGAATGCGGATGCCGCCGAATTCCCGCTGAACACCCCCGTGCTGATTGCAGGCAGCCGAACCAAGGCCGCCAAGCTGGACACCGTTGGCACCATGGCAGGCACCCTGCCCAAGGCCATGGACGCCATCTTCGACCAGATCGGAGCCATGATCGTCGTAGTGCGGGTGGAAGATGGCACCGGCCTCACCGACGCGGAGAAGCTGGCCGCCACCGTCACCAACGTGATCGGCGGCGTGGATGCAGTCACCGGCCAGCACAAGGGCCTGCATGCGCTGCTCACCGCCAAAGCCGTGCTCGGCGTCAAACCGCGCATCCTCGGCGTGCCTGGCATCGACACCCAGGCCGTGGCCGCCGAGATGATCAGCATTGCCGACAGCCTGCGCGCCTTCGCCTACGTGTCCGCCTGGGGCTCGGAAACGGCCGAGGCCGCGGTGCTCTACCGCGCTAACTTCGGCAGCAAGCGCTGCATGGTGATCTGGCCGGACTTCGTGGGCTGGAACACCGCCACCAGCAGCAACGACACCCTGCACGCCGTGGCACGCGCACTTGGCCTGCGCGCCAAGATCGACAACGAGATCGGCTGGCACAAGACCATCAGCAACATCCCCGTCAATGGCGTGACCGGCATCAGCAAGGACGTGCCGTGGGATCTGCAAGACCCGAACACCATCGCGGGCCTGCTCAACTCCGAAGAGATCACCACCATCATCCGCGCGGCCGGCTTCCGCTTCTGGGGCAGCCGCACCTGCAGCGCCGACCCGCTGTTCGCTTTCGAGTCCGCCACCCGCACCGGCGACATCCTGGCCGACACCATTGCCGAGGCGCACCTGTGGGCCATCGACAAGCCCATGTCCAAGACCCTGATCAAGGACATCCTCGACGGGATCAACACCAAATTCCGCCAGCTGAAGGCGCATGGCTACATCGTGGATGGCACCGCGTGGGTCGACCCGGAGAAGAACGACCAGCTGAGCCTCGCCGCCGGCAAGCTGACCATCGACTACGACTACACCCCGGTCCCCCCGCTGGAGAACCTGATGTTCTACCAGCGCATCACCACCGACTACCTCAGCCAGCTGGTGGCATAAGGAGCAACTGACATGGCCCTGCCCAAGACCATCAAGAACTTCAATATTTTTATCGACGGCTTCGGCTATGCCGGGCGCGTCGAGGAGGTCACCCTGCCCAAGCTCGCCCGCAAGATGGAGGAATACCGCGCGGGCGGCATGTCCGGCCCGGTCGACATCGACATGGGCCTCGAGAAGCTGGAAGCCGAGATCACCATGGCCGAGATGAGCCGCGAACTGCTTCTGCAGTTCGGCGTCTGCGGCGTCGATGGCGTGCTCATGCGCTTCCGTGGCGCGGCCGTGTCCGACGACGGCACCTGCACCACCAACGCCATCGAAATCGTCATGCGCGGCCGCTTCAAGGAGATCGACTTTGGCACCGCAAAGACCGGCGACAAGAACACCATGAAGCTCTCCGCCACCCTCAGCCGCTTCGAGTACCACGAGAACGACATCCCCCTGATCATCCTGGACCCGGTGAACATGGTGGAACTGGTCGGCGGCGTGGATCGCTTGAAGGAACAGCGCGATGCGCTGGGCGTGTGAGGTGAGCCATGAGTAACGTGATCATCACCCTGAGCAAGCCGCTTTCCCGCGGAGAGACAACCATCGAGGCCGTCGAGCTGCGCGAGCCGGTCTCCGGCGAGCTGCGCGGCCTGCACCTGGCGGACATCTTCATGATGAAGGCAGACGCCATCATGACGCTGTTGCCGCGTATCAGCACCCCGGCCCTGACCGCCGCAGACGTGGCGGCGCTGTCGCCCAAGGACCTGGGCAGCATGGCGCTGGAGATCGTCGGTTTTTTCACGCCCTCGACCGCTACCCCGTAACGGTCGAGGACTGCATGGCGGATATCGCGGCGGTCTTCCATTGGCCGCCGTCCGCCATGGACCACATGCCACTCACAGAACTGATGATGTGGCGCGACAAGGCCGAGGCCCGCGCCAAACCGCCCGAGGAATGACGCCGTGGCGAACAAGCTCGACCTTGCCCTGATTCTTTCCTTTGTCGACAAGGCCACCGCCCCGGCCCGCCGCGTGAAGCAAGCCACGCGCGGGCTGACTGATCGCCTGCGCGAAACAAACAAGGCCATGCGCGACCTGAGCCAGCAGGGCATGCAGATCGCCTACCTGCAGCAGTCCGCGCGGCACCTGGACAAGCTGGGCGAGGAGGCGCGGCAGACCGCTGAGCGCATGGATGACCTCAAGGCCAAGATCGAGCGCGCCAGCGCGGCAGGAAAGTCCACCGCCAAGCTGGAACGATATCTCTCCGCCACGGCCAGGCAGTCCGAAGCTTTGACAGGACGGCAGGCCTACTTGCGTGCCAAGGTAGACGCGGCCACGGCCAAGCTCAAGGCGCAGGGCTACGACACCGGCAACCTCGCCCGCGCCCAGCAGCAGCTGGCTACGCGCACCGAACAGACGACCAAGAAGCTCGAGCGCCAGAAGGCCATGATGGAGGCCGGGCGCAAGGTGAGCGACAAGCTCCGCAGCAGCTGGGAAAGCCTGAAGACGGCCGGCGCATGGATGACTGGCATCGGCGCGACAAGCTTCGCAGCAGGAGGCGCACTTGGCGCCAGCGCCCTGGGCAAGGCCGCGCAGTTCGAGCAATACGAGGTCATGCTCGAAACCCTGGAAGGCTCGCGCGAGCAGGCCAAGAAGAGCATGGCCTGGGTGAGCGACTTCACCTCACGCACGCCCTACGAGCTCGACCAGGTGACCGATGCCTACGTGCGCCTGCGCGCCTACGGCCTTGACCCTACCCATGGCCTGCTGACCACGCTGGGCGACACCAGCGCGGCCATGGGCAAGGACATCATGCAGGCGGTGGAGGCCGTCGCCGACGCCATCACCGGGGAGAACGAGCGCCTGAAGGAGTTCGGCATCAAGGCCAGCACCAAGGGCCAGGTGATCAGCTACGAGTACACGGACAAGCATGGCATCCAGCGCACGCTCAGCGTCAACAAGTCCGACCGCAAGGCCATTGAGGCCGCGCTGAGCCGGATCTGGAACGAGAAATACGGCGGCGGCATGGAGCGCCTGTCCGGTACGTGGGTAGGCATCATAAGCAACATCAAGGACAGCTGGTCCACGTTCCAGGTGGCCGTGATGCAGTCCGGCCCGTTCGAGCGGCTGAAGAACCGGCTGCATGGCGTGCTGGACACCATCGACGCCGCCAAGGACGACGGGCGCTTGCAGCAGTGGGCAGAAGAGGTCGGCAGCAAGATCGAGCGCGTGTTCGACGGCATCGAGTCCGTCGCCCGCTGGCTGTGGGTGACCGTGCCCCAGATCGTGGACGTGCTCAACCGCGTGGCGTCCGCCGTCGGTGGATGGGAAAACCTGCTGTGGATCATGCTTGCGCTCAAGGCGCTGCCGCTAGCCAAGGCCGCGCTTCACTTCGGCATGCTGGCCACCCAGGCGCTGAACCTTGGCCCCGCGCTGCTAATGGTTGGCAAGGCCATCATGTTTATCGGCCGGGAGATGCTTATGAACCCCATCGGCCTCATCATCACCGGCATCATCACCGCCATCTACCTGCTCTGGAAGAACTGGGACTGGGTGGTGGAGAGCATCGGCGGCGGCATCTTCCGCCTGCTGGAATGGTTCCGCGCGCTGCCCGACCAGATCATGGTCTGGCTGTCCGGCCTCGGCGGGAAAATGCTCGAGGTGGGCGGAAACATCGCGGATGGCATCGCCAACGGCATCAAGGCCAAGATCGGCGCGGTGAAGGCCAGCATCACCGGTCTGGGTGATGATGCCGTGGGTTGGATCAAGGACAAGCTCGGCATCCATAGCCCGTCCCGCGTATTCGCCCACCTTGGCGGCTACATCTCCGAAGGCCTCGGCGTGGGCATCAGCGACAAGGCCAAGCTCGCCCTGCAGGCAGCGGGCAGGCTTGGGGCCATGCTGCCCGGTGCGCTGCCCACGGCGCTGTCCATGGGCCTCACCGCCGGGTCCGCGGTGGCATCGCCAGGCATGGCCGCGCAAGGTGCAGGCGGCAACGTCACCAACGTCTTCCACATCACCGTATCCGCCCCGGCCGGGACGGACGGCCAGGCGCTGGCCAAGCTGGTGGCGCAGGAGGTCGAGAAGATCCAGCGCGGCCAGACCGCCCGCGCCCGTGGCCGCCTGTATGACGAGGTCTGATTCATGAGCCAACCGCTCGCCGTCCTTGGCCGCTTCGTGTTCGGCCTGCGCACCGCGCCCTTCGACCAGCTGCGCCGGTCAACCGCCCAGCGCATCGCCAGCAATAACCGTTTCGGCCAGCTGGCCGCGCACCAGCACCTGGGGCCGGGGGATGACGCCATCACCATCAGCGGCACCCTGATGCCGGAGCTTACAGGAGGCCCATCCACGCTGGACGACCTGCGCGCCATGGCCGCACAAGGTCAAAGCTACCCGCTGCTGGATGGCGAGGGACGCTACTACGGCTACTGGCTGATCGAGTCCGTCGAGGAAACCAGGAGCGTATTCATGGCCGGCGGCGCCGCACGCAAGATCGAATTCAGCCTGAGCCTCAAGCGCGATGAAGAGCCCGGCGTATAAGCTCACCATCGATGGCATCGAGGCCGGCGCGGACCTGCGACGCCGCTTCGTCAGCCTGAGCCTGACCGACGAGCAGGGCATGGACTCCGACGCACTGGAGATCCAGCTGTCCGACACGGACGGCCTGATCTCCATGCCGCGCCACGGGGCCAAGGTGCGCCTGTGGCTGGGCTGGCAGGGCGAGCCACTGGTCGACAAGGGCCTGTATGTGGTGGACGAGGTGGAGCACTCCGGCCCGCCTGACCAGCTGAGCATCCGCGCCAAGGCCGCCGAACTGCGCGGCACGCTGAAAGAACAGCGCACACGGGGCTGGGACATGGTTCACCTGGGCGACATCATCGAGACCATCGCGGGGGTCCACGGCCTGACCCCGGCCGTCGCCACGGACCTCGCCGGCATCGTCATCGACCACATCGACCAGACCGACGAAAGCGACGTGCATTTCCTCACCCGCCTTGGGCAGCAGCACGACGCCATCGCCACCATCAAGGACGGCCACCTCCTGTTCGCCCGTGCGGGGGAGGGCAAGACGGCCAGCGGCAAGGCCCTGCCAGGCATCGTCATCACCCGCCGCGACGGCGACCGCCACCGCTACACGGTGCAGGACCGCGCAGGCACCACCACAGGCGTCAAAGCCAAGTGGAACGACCGCGAAGCGGCATGGGACAAGGAGGTGCTGGCCGGGGAGGAAGGCAAGGTAAAGACCCTGCGCAAGATCTACCCGAACGAGGCCGAGGCCAGGTCCGCCGCCGAGGCCGAATACAAGCGCGGCGCCCGCAGCGCGCAGACCATGAGCATCACGCTCGCCTACGGCCGCCCCGAACTGCTGGCCGAGGCGCCCGTCACCCTGTCAGGATTCAAGCAGGGCATCGACGGCAGCGGCTGGATCGCCGCCCGCGTCACACACAAGCTCGACGACACCGGACTGACCACCGACGTGGACCTTGAGCCGGTCAACGGAAAGGACGACGAGGCCGATTCTGGCGCATGATCCAGACCGGTCCGCGCCGGTTTATATGCGGCATCCTACGGGCACCGTTCCATCAGACCTACCCAAACCTGTTCAGACATAGCCAAACCACGCCAGGCCAGGCGGGGTTTGTTCTTTGTGGCGGCTGCTCATGGTCGCCACCTCATTGCCCAGCTTGCTTGAGCTTGGCGGCAATCCACGCATCCACGGCCCGGCTGCTCCAGGCGACGGCGCGTTTTCCCAGCTTGATCGGCTGCGGAAAGGTTCCAGCGTTAACCATGTTGTAGATGGTGGTGCGGGCAAGTCCGACACGCTGGCGAACCTCGGGCAGACGAATCAGGGCATCGGCGTTAGGTGTGGTCTTCACGGTCATTTCATGTGTTCCTTTGTAATGCGCGGGCTTGGGCTGGCTGCCTGTGTCGACCTGCATGCTTGCAACGCTGCCGTAGCCCGTGGCGCCGATCATGGCGAGCAGTTCGTTGGCGTGGGCGCGCATCATGCCTCGGTCTCCACGATGGCATCTCGCACTAGGCGCACGGCGTGGTGCGGATGGGTGTACTCGGTGGAGAGCAAGGCGCGGTTGATTTGCACTACGCGGCCAGTGGATACGATGGACTCTGGAATAGTCTTCCCGCGGAAGTATTCGATCAGCTCATTGGCGGCTTGCTCTGCGTGCTCGAGGTGCTCATCTGCGGCACTGAGGTTAAGTTCGCGGCGGTCCATGTGAGCAGCGTAGCGGTTCACGATCTCGCGCAGTTTGGGGGTCATGTGCATGGCTTATTCCTTCCTGCGGGCGCGCGGGCGGTAGCCGCGCTTGGCTTGCAGGTGGTCGAGGATGGATTCTTCGGTGGCGACGCCGCCACCTGGCAGGGCGAAGAGCGGGGCGCCGCTTTCCGTAGTGCGCGGGCCGCACGGGCCCTGGGCCTGGATGAAGTAGTAGTCGTGGCCGCGCATGGCGCCGGAAATGGTGATGACGAGTGGCTGGCTCACTGGCTCATGTCCTCGTGTTCGTCCGTGGTTGAGGTGTCGTTGCGGAAGGCGCCCTTCTCCTCATCGAGGTAGAAGTAGCGATCAACCAGGTAGACGCGTGGCGAGCTGCATTGACCTTGTAAGCCACGCCCATGAGCTTGGTGATATCCTTCTGGATGGCGGCGCTCATGCAGCCACCTGCACATCACGCGCCAGCTTGAGCTCGAACCAGCCGCGCCTGGGGGTTGCGGCGGTGACGATCAGGCCCTTGGCGGTCTGGTAGAGGCGTGCGCCCGGGGTGTCGGCCAGGGCCTGGCGGATGCGCGGTAGGGCGGCAAGCATGGTCTCGCCCTTGACGGTGAACAGGTGGCTGGTGATGGACTGGGTGGCTACGGGCTCGCGTGCCTCGAGGGCTTCCTCGTTTGCAGCGCGCCACTGGGTCAGGTCGATGATGGTAGTCATGATGTCCCTCCGGTTGAGCGCCTGGGGTGGCGCTGGTGATACACAATGTATCCATATCGCGCCGGAGGGTCAATACGTTCCGTATCTTTTTTTTCGTGCGGGCAAAAAAAACCCGCAGGAGCGGGTTGTGTGGGCGCGGGTGGCGCGGCGCTACGCGAAAATGTCGTCGAAGCTGCCGACCTCGCCGGTTTCCATGTCGATGACATCGCCAAGGATGCGATCGGCGCGGAAGGTGCGTGTGGCCCGGCGGGTCATGTCGTATCCGACCAGGTAGGTTTCGCCGTGCTTGTGGTCGACGCGCACGGCGTTCACGTCGCGGGTGGTGATGTCGCCAGTGCTGTCCATATAGTCGAAGGTGACGCGCTTGTTGCCGCGCCATAGCCTGCTGGCAATGGGCTCTTCATCCAGATCATCCTTCCATGGCCGCTCGGCGCGCAGCACGGGTCGGACTGATGCTGGTCCGCTTGCCAGCCGCTCACGGACTTCAGCCAGCGGGTTGATGCTTGTTCGTTCGGGCATTCCGTAGGTCGTGGCGACGGTCTCGCCCAGGGCGCTGGCGTCGTTCTCAGCGCTACGGCTGGCGATGGGGCCGAGTGGTGTGTGAACATCGTTCTGAACGCTCGGCTTGGCGGCTGCTGGTTGCCAATCATGGTTTGATATGTCGCTTGCCGTGGGCGTGCATACGGGTATGCGCAGGCGCTTGATGCCCCATGCGACGAGGGGCGCAGCATAGGCCGCGAGCACAACGTAGATGGCCGCGTCGGTCGGCACGGCAATGATGGCTGCGAGGAAAATCAGAAAGGCTAGGCCGGCGGTCTTGACGCGCCAGGCGATGATGCCTCGCAGGGTGAGGTAGAGCATGACCGGTGCCCCGGCCAGGAGGCCTGCCCCAATGGCGGCAGCGGCGTCCATGTCACGGGGTACGGGCCTTGATGTAGGCGTAGCGAACCTTGCCGGAGGCGGGGAATAGGCTGACTTCAAGAAGGCCCTGAATGCCTTTCCATGAAATGACGTGCTGGTTGTCTGTGTCAGGTCTTGCCGGCTTGAGTCCAAGGCGCTTGATGGCGTCGTCTCCATAACGGAGGTCGCCCATGTTGTCCACGCTGATCCAGTCGGCGTGGCCTTTGATGAAGACGATCTGCGTTTCAGCCTTGGCGTATTTGCACCGCTCGCCGTATTTGCTCGGCTCGCACGTCTCTGGTGCGCCGATGACGGCCTCAACCTGTGGCTTGGTTTTCCCAGAAATGGATGGGATGTCGATGACGACATCACCGGCATGGGAGAGGCTTGCCGAGGCGATAAGGGCGGCGGCGATGATGGTGCGCATGATTCGTCCTTGCTGTGTTGCTGAATTCAGTCCGGGCGCCAGCGCACCCGCTTGGCGATGCCGGCCACCAGGTGCATGGCGGTGATCTGGTCGACGGGGATGGTGATGCGGCCGTGGGCCTCGTTGACGCTCGCCAGGTGGACTAGGCCTTCGCGCACGTAGAGCAGCTCCTTGATCATGACCCGCCCGTCTTCGGACTTGACCATGACTTCGTCGCCAGGGTGGGGGACTGAATTCGGCTCCACCAAGACGAACTCGCCTTCCTTGATGCGCGGGGCCATGGAGTCGCCCTTGCAGCGCAAGGCGTAGGCGTTTGGGTCAGTGGTGTGAAAGTCGATGTAGCCGTCGCCGTGGCCCACGGGGTGCTCCAGTTCGGCCCAGTAGCCGTCATCCCCCAGCTGGGCGGAACCGACCACGGGCACGCGTGGGCGCTGGGCGGGCATGGGGATGGCGCCTTCGGGCAGGTATTCGGCGCGCTCTTCCTGCATGCGGCGCATTTCATCCAGGCGCTGTTCGGCGAAGAAGGCCGCATTGGGCGCGGACTCCGGCGGCAGCTGGATCAGCTCAGGCCGCTGGGCGGCAAGGGCCCGGTGGAGCGGGTCGGACAGGAGGTTGACGGTCTTGATGTCGAAGTAGACTACTTTGCCGTCGCGCTCGGCGCGGATGTCCGGGCGGTAAGTGACTTCCTGCGCTCCAACGCGAGCTGTGAGCGGCGTTCGTCCGGTGCAGTAGTCGGCCTGCCAGCCTGCTGAGCGCAGGGATTCCATGAGCGCGTCTTCAGGCGCGATGGTCAGTTTTGCGCCGGATCCGTCAAGAAGCCATTCGAGGTTTACGCCGAGGTGTTTTGCGAGGGCCTTCATCTGGTCAAGCGATGGCTCTCGGCGGGCCTGCATGTAATGCCCTACAGCACCACGCGTGGTGACTCCAAGCACATCCATCAGGGCCTCTTGAGTGATCCCCTTCTCCTTCATCACGCTTCGCGCGCGGTCCTGCCATGTATCCATATAGGCCATGCTACGGATCGCAATGCGCGCTGCAACGCCACATCGAGTATCACGTTTCGCTTGACTCGCGCGCGGAGTATACATATCGTATCCCGTCATGAAGATATCAGATTACATCTCAGAGGTCGGGCCAGAGGTTGCAGCTCATGTGTTCGGGTGCGCCGTCTCGACGGCCAAGAGCTATCGCAACGGCATCCGCAAGGTTGACCCCGAGCGCGTCATCGATCTCGCAGGCCGAACCGGCTGGAAGGTGACGCCTCACGAAATCCGCCCAGACCTCTACCCGCATCCCAGTGACGGCCTTCCTGATTATCTGAGGAATGCTGCGTGAGCCCATCCTCCGCCGGTTCCATCAACCTTGATGCGAAGCCACACCAGGCGGGTTTAGCGCTTGCAGGCCGCGTCATGTCTGCTTCGATGACTCCCCTTGTTTACCGGTCTTCCGGCCGGGCTTTCTATTCCCATGGTTGCAGCGTAGGCCATTGCGGCGCGCTGTGCCTCATTCGTTTTTCGAGGTGACGCATGGCTGCGCTGAATCCGCTCGATGCCTTCTATCACACGGTACACGACTACCCCGGCGGCTGTGAGTCGCTGGCGCCGCGCATGGGGTACAGCTCGGCCGTGCTGCGCAACAAGGCGAACACGAACTGCGCGACGAACAAGCCGCTGCTGGAGGACGCGGTGAAGGTGATGGACCTTACAGGCGATCTGCGTGTGCTGCATGCGCTGTGTCATCGACATGGCGGTGTGTTTGTGCATGTGGGTGGCGATGCGCCATCGGGTGATCTGGCGGTGCTGGAGCTAGTGACGCATGTGTGGCGCAGCCAGGGCGATGTGGGCCGGGCGGTGGACGATACGCTGGCCGATGGCCGTGTGGATATCGACGAGCTGCAGCGTGTTGAGGAGGCTGCTTTTGCCTTGCACCGCCATGTTCAGCAGATGATTCAGCGCATGCGGGAGATGGCGGAATTATGAACGTTCATACGCCGATTGTGCGTGATCGTGATCCGATCAGTTCGCATCTTGCCGCCGATGAGTTGCAGCATTCAGGCCGTCGCCGGACCCAGCGGATGGTGGTGCTTGGGATGATCCAGCACCTTCCTGGCTCGACGGCGGGCGAGATCGCCAAGTCCTACGCGATGGATGCAAAGCACCAGGAGAAGCTGTTCTACATGATCGAGCGCCGGGTGAGCGAGCTGGTGCTGGCGAAGGCGATCAGCCGCGGCGATGTGCGCCGCTGCAAGGTGCGCGGCAACCCGGCGGTGACGCTGTGGCCGTTGGTGGGTTGAGCATGAACGCGCACTTCTCTGAGGCCCATGTTCACGCGCGCCGGGTTGCCCGGTGCTCCACGCGCTTCCATAAGCGGAAGCACATTCTTTTGACGCTCGACGCGCTGCGCGCCGGGTTGCTGGTTAATGCCGGGAAGGGTGTTGCAACGCCCGGAGGGGTTTCTACCGTTCGCTCCTCCACCCCCGGCGCCTTTTCTGTGGACGGTGGAGAACGGCCCCATGGCTAGGATTCGGACGATCAAGCCTGAGTTTTTCACGAGCAACGACATCGTGTCTCTGACGCCTCTTGCACGCCTCTTTTACGTGTCCTTGTGGTGTGAGGCTGACCGCGAGGGACGGCTGTCGTGGAACACGCGAACATTGAAGATGCGCTATATGCCCGCCGACGATTGCGATGTCCAGGCGCTCGCCGATGAGCTTGTCGAGGCCGATCTGATCAGGCTGTATGAGGCTGGTGGCAAGGTGTTTGCCTTCATACCTACCTTCAAGCAGCACCAGATCATCAACAACAGGGAGTCTGATTCTGTGCTCCCTGAACCTCCTGAATGTGTCGATTCTGCGTTTTTTGCTGACGCGTCAGTGACGCGTGAAAGCGGCGGCTCAGGGGAAGGAAGGAAGGAAAGGAAAGGAAAGGAAGGGAATGGAAAGGAAGGGAACTCGCGTGATGACACGCGAGGTGGTCGATCCGGAAGGAAGACTTCGATCCCCGAAGACTTCGGGATCAGCGACGAGGTCAGGGCATGGGCTGATGGCAAGGGGTTCGATCAGCTCGATGAACATCTTGATAGCTTCAGGGCGAAGGCATTGGCAAACGGGTATCAGTACGTGAACTGGGACGCTGCGTTCCGCAATGCGATCCAGGACGATTGGGCCGGGCTGCGCAAGCGAGGCGCGCTGTCCGGTTCTGCCCCTCGAGGTGGGGCGGCGACGCAGACTCAAGCGCCCAGGCCGAGGAAGTTCCTGACCCGTGATGATCTTTCGACGGGGCTGTGATGAGCAGGAAATCAGGCATGGAGTTCGCGGCTGCTCTGGAGCAGGAGGTGATCGGTTCGGTGTTGTCGAGGCCGGCGATACTGTCGGAGATCGATCTAGAACCTTCGGAGTTCAGTTCGCCACTGTGGCGCGAGGTGTGGTCTGTGATCCAGGGGATGTCGGTGCGCCGTGATGCGATCGATATCCTGACGGTGACGGAGGCGCTGATCCGGGAGACGGGCAGAGAGGATTGGCTCGGGCACCTCGGCAAGGCGTCAACGGAGGCTGTGACACCTTCGGCCGCGCCGATGACTGCGGCGCGCATCCGGGACATGAGCCGTGAGCGGCTTGCGGTTGAGGTGGCGCATGAGTTGCTTGATTCGATTCGCCAGCGTGGCCTTGAGGCTGTCGACGATGCGATGAGAAAACTGGCTGCTATCGGTGCGCCGAAGCAGCGTCATGAGTGCGGGATCAGGGAGGCGGCGCAGGATGCGATCGGGCTGATGGAGGCCGCGCTGGAGGCCGATGGTCTGCCTGGGATTACGTCTGGGCTTGGTGATCTGGATCAGCTCACTGGCGGGTTTCATCCTGGGGATCTGTACGTTGTCGGGGCGCGTCCTGCGATGGGGAAGACTGCGTTCAGCCTGAACCTTGCGCTGTCGGCCGCCATGGCCGGTGCGCCGGTCGGGATCATCAGCGCGGAGCAGCCGCGTGAGCAGATTGCGATGCGGATGATGGCGATCAACGGGAAGCTGTCTCTGGCGAAGATGCGCGCCGCGGATCTGACGGAGTCGGAGTGGCGGCAGGTGACGACGTCGGTGGTGAGCCTGACGAACGTGGCGAAGATCCGGATGAACGATCAGCCGGCGATCAGTATCGCCGAGGCCCAGCGCCAGGGTCGCCAGTGGGTTCAGCAGTACGGGATCAAGGCGCTGTTCGTGGATTACATCCAACGGCTTCGGGCGGTGAGTGTGTCGAAGGATGCGCCGGCGCATGAGCGCGTCGGAGAGGTGGTGATGGGGCTGAAGGAGCTTGCCCGCGAGCTTGGCATCCCGGTGATCGCGCTCGCCCAGGTGAATCGTGCAGTGGATCAGCGGGTGGATAAGCGCCCTGGGATGGCGGACCTGAAAGACTCTGGGACGATCGAGCAGGAGGCAGACTGCGTGATGACGCTGTACCGGGATGAGGTCTACAACCCGGACACGCCTGACAAGGGCGTTCTGGAAATCGGCATCGAGAAAAATCGGCATGGCCCGATCGGGGCGGTGCGTGCTGTGTGGAAAGCGGCTGCACTGCAGGTGCTGCCGTTCACTGTTGATCGTGATGGGTTCGACGACTAAGTGGTGATGTATGAGCGGGAACAGGAAACAAGGCGCGGTGCGTGGATTGGGTTCAGGGATCAAGTTTGCGTGCCCGCATTGCGAGTCTCCGACGATCGTTCGCACCAGCGAGACGGTCACCAGGCAGACGCGTCAGGCGAAGCTGATCTGCACGAACGCGGATTGCGGCCACACGTTCGTGGTGGTGGTCGAGGCGGTGAGGACGATCAGCCCGAGCGCGAAGCATCACCCGAGCGTTCACATGCCCATGGCTCACGCGCATGCGCGAAAGCGCACGTGATGATGGGGCCCACCAACAGGCCTCCAGGCCGCAACGAAACGGGTTTTTACCGAGGCGTGCACAAGCATGCCAAGAACCCAACAAGCCCCGCGGGC
>DYKI01000094.1 GCA_020722705.1 Chthonomonas calidirosea
CTAGATGCCCGAGGAGCGCGAACTCGGTCAGCGGCCCGGACCACTCCGGTATGTTCGACACCGGCGTGCCGTTGTTCTTGATGGCCCAGAACAGGTCCTCGATGGGGCCTCCATGGGCGCGTGGCAGACTCTGCGGCGGCGGCGGATACTCGGCGTGCTTCTCGAGCGGAAGGATGCGAGCCTGACCGGCCGTGCCGGTGGTCCAGAACTTGCCCTTCTCACCCAGAAAGAGCGTGCACTCGCTGAACTTAACCTCGCATTCCTTCTCGGTCTCCTGCATGACCTGCGGCTTCAGACCCTGATGGTCGTAGACGTAGACCTTCAGCGGCGGCATGCCCGCCCTGGCCGGAATGTCGTAGCGCACGACGTTGTCGGTGTTGAACTGCTCGTCGCTGCCCGGCGTCGTGTGGAGGCACTCCAGCGTGATCTTCTTCGCCTCCTTGACTTTGAGCGCCCAGAAAAGCACGTCAAGGTTGTGGCATGCCATGTCGCCGATCGTGCCCGTACCGAACTGCCGCCACGAGCGCCAACTGAACGGGTGCAGACCGTCGTGATAGTCGCGGTACGGCGCAGGCCCGATCCACTCGTGCCAGTGAACGTTGGGCGGCACCGGCTTCGTCTCGGGCCGTCCTCCTGTGCCCCCGAAGTTTCGTCCGAGGATCGAATGCGTCTCGGTGACATTGCCGATACAGCCGTCCCAGAGGTACTCGCACGCGCGCCGGATGGCCTCACCTGTGTGCCCCTGATTCCCCATCTGTGTCAGTACTTTGTGGCGCACCGCCGCCCTGGCAAGGGCGCGGCACTCGGCAATGTTGTACGCCAGAGGCTTCTGACAGAAGACGTGCTTGCCCATCTCGATCGCGCGAATGGCGGCGGGCGCATGATGGTGGTCCGGCGTCGAGATCAGGACGACATCTATGTCCTTCTTGCATTCGTCCAGCATCTTGCGGTAGTCGTAATACGCCTTGGGCTCCGGCTGGTCGGGCTTCCGCTCCTTCGCCTTCTTCAGCGCGCCGGCGATCGCATTGTCGTCTATGTCGCAGAACGCAACGACGCGCTCCGTAAGCCCAACATCCACTGCATAGCCGCCCATCCCGCCTGCCCCGATCACGGCAACGCCGAGAGTCGAGTTCGGCGACTGGCGTGACGCTAGCGCCGAGGGCGCGACAACAGTCGCACCAGCCACCATCGCCGTGGACTTCATGAAATCACGGCGCGATAGTTTGGATCCCACAGGAGTAGCTCCTTTCATGCATGGGTGCGTTCAGACCCATGACCTGCCGATCGCTGTTCTTCGACAGGTTTCCGCACAATGCCTTCATCGGGCCGCAGATTCTTTTTTCGCTTGCCCCATCGCGCCCCCATGCGCAGGAACCCGTCGCACCCACAGCGAACCGGATTGAACCCGGTGAGGCGGCAGCGTGGCCGCGCGGACCGAGGACACTCGAAGGAAGGAGTACCCTCAGCAATGCGCAGTTTCGCAGCACTGGTCGGGGCGCTGCTATTGGCACTTGCAGCGTCAGCCGACGACATCGTCACGATGCCCACAGCAAACCAGCTCAAAGCCCGCGAGGTTGACGTCGCCGCATACTACCTCGACCTGAAGATGCCCTCCGGCGCGCCGCAGTTCGTGCATTATCAGACGCTGTATGTAGGCCTGACGGATATGGTTGAGCTCGACTTTCACAGAGCCGACGTGAATCGCGATGCCGAATCGGTCGTCACCGTGCTTAGCCTCAAGCTTGCTTCGGAAGGCCCGCAAACGCCCGACTTCGTGCTCGGCGTCCGCAATCTCTTCAGCGAGCCCACAACCCACCATCCCACCTACCGCTCCAAGACGAAACGGGTCTCCGTCTTCGGCACGGCCGCCAAGACCTACTTCCTCAACCAAGGCATCCAGGGACCGCCCCTGCTTCGGGTCCACCTCGGCGTCGGCACCGAGGATTGGACCCTCCTCAACGAGAAACGACACGAGGGGCCGTTCGGCGGCGTTCAGGCGCTCATCGTGCCGACCGTCGGAGCCGTAGTGCAATGGGACGGACGCGACTGGATCACCGCTCTGACATACATGCCGCCGGCATCAGGCCTGACCATCAAAGGCGGGACCTACGGCGATCATCGGTGGGCCGGCGTGGCCTATCGAAAGCAGTTGTAACGCCCTGATCCGCCTCCCCCTCCGGCGCCGGGCCGTTACCCCCGCCCCCTCCGGCGGGCGGGGGCAAGGAGGAGAAGGGACGATGGCGCACAGCCCTCACCCAACCTCTCCCGCGCGCGGCACGTGGCGGACAGCCGAGGTCTGCCATGCGCGGGAGAGGAGACACTCGGCGCGGCAGGAGAGGAGACATTCGGCGCGGCGGGAGAGGGAACATTCGGCTCGGCGGGAGAGGAGACATTCGGCTCGGCAGGAGCCTCGCCCTCCCGTGTAGCCCCGCCCTCCCGACAGCAACTTGCGCTTGACGCCGTCCCCAAGTGCCTGTAGAATGCCTTCAGAACGTCCGGGATCCGGTGGCGGGCATGAGCGCCCGCCAGGGAGGTGACGCGATGAGTGCGTTGGCCGCTCCGTTACGTCAGGCGGGCTTCAATGCCCTGAAAGCCGGAAGGCTGCAGGAGGCGATTGCCAATCTCCTGAAGTCCGCTCAGGCCGATCCGGAGAGTTTCGAGACTTACTCGTACCTCGGAGCCGCCTACTCGCGGTTGGGCGACTTCGAGAGCGCGCGCAAGGCCTTCGGACGCGCCATCCAGATCAACCCGACCTCGGGCCGCGCCTGGTACAACCTTGGCGTATCACACCAGATGGCCGGCGATGAGGAGTCCGCGCGGACCTGCTTCGAGAACGCGGTCAAACACGATCCGACCCATGCGCAGGCTGCCGAAGCTCTTGCCAAGCTTGCTCCGAAAGCCATGTCCATGAGCGAACTGGCCTCTGTCGGTGGCTCGGTGCGGCTTCCGGGCGCCCACCGCGACGCAGGTGAGGAGGGCGAAAGCCACGAGCCCAAGCACGCGCTGACTGCTCAAGAGCTCGCGCGCCTCGCGACACCGGAAGGCTCGTTTCACATGTCGGGCGCGCAGTCAACCGAGATCGAAGAGGAACACCCGACGACATAGTGCGGCTGTCGCAGCGGGTTTCGCCGAACACCTCGCCACTGTAGGACACTCCGCCGGAGCTGTACTTCGGTACAGACCCATTCCGGACGACTCCCTCGACCTCATCGTGCTGCAACGAGGATGCGCCGGCGGGAATCCAGCGGTTGACAACGCCGGCGATGACGCATATGATATTGGCGATGGTCATGTAAGCGTTTGCATAGACGTTCAGGCAGATGAGCGACGAGAAGAGCGACGGTGTGCGCCCCCTCCCTGACCCTCCCCCATCAAGGGGGCGTGGATTCAGTGCGCCTCGCCCGTCAACAGTGAGAAGCGACGCTGGCGCTGTTCCTCCGTCAAGAGCGGAAGGGGACGCCGGTGAAGGTCCTGCGTCGAAAGGCCGAGCGGAGGCCGACGAAGCTCCGCCGTCAGCCCAGGCGCACGCCACTATGGATGCGATGCCGGGCGGGAGCACCTCCGGCAAGAGGGGGTCGGCGGAGACCACAGCGTCGGATTCGTCGGGCGACTCGCCCATCCCGGTTCCTGAGGAACGGATCAAGGGTACGGTGCAGGAGCCTGGCCTGTCTCTGGGCCGCGCCGCGGCTGCGATCGTGGTCGGCGTCGCGCTGATCGTGCTGACGAGCCTGGCCATCCGGTTCACGGAGATGGTCACGGGGCGCTATGTGAGCCACGGCGTGCCGCCACTGCCGGCGTTCGCTTCGCTGCTTCTCCTGAGCCTGGCCAGACCCCTGCTGCGCCGGTACGCCCCCCGATACGCTCCAACGAGGGTGCAGGTGCTGGTGGTGTACATCATGCTGTCCATCTCGACGGTGATCAGCAGCCCCTACCAGATACGAGCGTTCCTTCCGCATCTGGTCTCGATGCAGTACCAGGGCAGGACCGATCCCACGATGGCCCGCTACGCGCGGTATCTGCCCGAGTGGCTCGCGCCTCACGATAAGCAGGCGGTGGTTGACTACTACGAAGGCGCGCCGAACAAGCCATTCCCATGGGCGGCGTGGGCCGTGCCGCTTGTCTCGTGGTACCTGTTCCTCAGCGCTCTGTTTATCGGAGCCTTCTGCATCGTCACGCTCGTTCGGCGCAGATGGGTGCGCGAGGAGAGACTGACGTTTCCCCTGCTTGCGGTTCCGCTTGCCATAGCGTCGGATGACTGGAGATCGTACGGCGACCGACGCACGCGACGGGCGATCTTCATGCTCGGATTCGGCGTGGCCGCGCTGTACAACGGCATCAACATCGTCCATACGCTCTACCCGCCGGCGCCCTCGATCGGATTCTACATCCTTCTTAGCCCCTACTTTCCCGACAGGCCGCTGAATCCGCTCGGCGCGATGTCCATCATCTTCTTCATCGAGGCCATCGGCATCGGCTACTTCGTCCCGCTGGAGATCACGTTTTCCATCTGGTTCTTCTACTTCCTGAACCGAGCGCTCGCCGTCGCCGGCACCGCCATGGGCTATGACACGCCCGGGTTCCCCTATACGCAGGAGCAATCGGCGGGCGGGTACGTGGCCATGGGGCTTGTTTTGATCATAGGCCTGCGCGGGACGCTGATGAGGAGCTTCAAACGGGCGTTCACCCGCGGCTCGGCCGATGGCGAGACGATCGAGGAGCGGTGGGCGTGGATCGGGCTGGCCCTCTCGGGGCTGTTCGTGCTCGCGTTCTGCAGGCTTGCCGGCATGGCGACGTGGCTTGCCATCGGCTTCTTCGGCATGCTGTTGATCTATGTGCTCGTCGTGGCCCGCATCCGCGCCGAGACGGGCGTGCCGCTCGGTTTTGTCTATCCCTTCGGCATGCCGAAGGAGATGCTGCTCAACGTTGTGTCGGTTCCGCAAACGCTTGCATGGGGCGGTACGGGATCGTTTGTGCTGCTGTCCAGCCTTGCATGGCTCTCCCGCCATCACTTCGTTCAGGAGCATGCTGCCTACCAGCTCGACGGAGCCAAAATCACCAACGAAAACCGCCTCCCTATGCGCACCCTCGCGATCTTCGTGGGCATCGCCTTCGCCATCGGCCTCGCTGCCGCGCTCTGGATCCACCTGGACACCTACTATCAGATCGGCAGCAACGTTGCCGGCGGCGGAGGCGGCTCCGGCGAGTTCAGGGCGACCGTCGCCGCCCAGGAGTACCAGCAGATGTCGGCCCGACTGGCCGCGCCGCCGCTGAGGGATATGAGCAAGATGCTCGCTGCGGGAGGCGGCTTCATCGTGGTTGCCGGCCTGAGCCTGGCCCGCGCCCATCTGCTGAAGCTCCCGTTGCACCCGCTGGGCTTCTGCATTGCCAACGCCTACGGGGACTCGCTCAACGCCTGGTTTGCCATCATGGCGGCATGGCTGCTCAAGGCAATGATCCTCCGCTTCGGCGGCCTGCAGCTCTATCGCAAGGGCATCCCCTTCTTCCTCGGTCTGACCATCGGGCACTTCTTCTGCGCGGGCATCTTCTGGCCGGTTCTCAGCCTCTTCATCGCGCCCGAAGCCAGCCAGTCGTATCACATCTACTTCGCCGGGTGAGGCTCCCGCCCCGAGACCGGTCAGGGCCAACGGGCGGCCTTTCCTATCTCCAGCGAGGGCAGAACCGGCGTATGCCATGCGAGATCGCAGAGCGAGCCAAATGTGAGTATGGGGAAGCGTGGTCCGGTTCCGAGGCTGCCCACCCATGAATCCGACAGGAGCCTGTACGCATTCGGAGCGCTTCGTCCGGCGCCCGGGCTCAGGATGGCGGCAAACGGGTGAACTCCGGTGGCGGAAGGTCCGACAAAGCGTAGAGCCGTGCGCCGTGTGCCACAATAATGGCTGATACGGCGATGGGGAACCGCCGGGATGGGTTTCCCGACATACATTCGGGATTGGTCGCATCCAACCGTCCAAACCGCTCGACCTAGAGCTGATGGCTCCTGTCCGGTGCAAATGCGCTCGGCAGGGGCCATTGCTGTGTGTGGCCCATAGAGGTCCGATCGCAGGGAGGCTAGAAGCACAATGCTGAAGTACCTTATGGTCGGGATGGGCGGGTTCATGGGGGCGAACGCGCGCTATATCGTTGATGGATGGGTCCAGAACCGCGTCGGACCCGGGTTCCCCTATGGCACGTTTGTGGTGAATGTCACGGGCTGTTTCCTGATCGGCGCGTTCGCGACGCTGGCCCTGCGGCTGGCCTGGAGCGACGAATGGCGTCTGCTCGTGGCGATCGGTTTCATAGGGGCCTATACAACCTTCTCCACGGTTGAGTACGAGACGCTCCGGATGCTTGTCGAGGGCGCGCGCTGGGGATCCGCGGCGCTGAATGTGGCGGGCAGCGCGATAGCCGGACTTATCGCAGCCTACCTCGGTGTCGTTGCGGCCAGGCTGCTCATGAGCGTGCGGCACTGAGCCGCGAAAGGCACAGACCATGAAGATTCAGGGGCCGGCGAAGGTACTTCGGGTGTACATCGGTGAGTCGGACCGATGGCACGGCAAGGCGCTCTTCGCCGCCATCGTTGAGCGGGCTCGGGCAGAAGGACTGGCAGGCGCAACGGTGCTCCAGGGCATCGAGGGTTACGGAGCCAACAGCCGTATCCACACAACATCCATCCTGCGCCTGTCCGAGGACCTTCCTGTGGTCATCGAGATCGTTGATGCGCCCGATCGGATCGAGCGCTTCGTGCCGATTCTGGACGAGATGGTGACTGAGGGTCTCGTGACGATCGAGGACTGCGAAGTCATCAAGTATGTGCATGCGCCACGCACATGAACGCATCTGACCGAAGCGCCCGGCGGCCATCATTGTCCCCATGAAAAACGGGTTGGCCGATCTACGGACTCTGGAGCGCATAGCATCCGAGCTGAATGCCGAACCGCTGGCCGACGAAATCCGGTCGCTTGCGCAGCGCGCCGTTGAAGGTCGGTTCTATGTCGCATGCGTGGGCCAGTTCAAGCGGGGGAAGTCAACGCTCATCAACGCCCTGGTAGAAGAGAGCCTCCTGCCGACGGGCACAGTCCCGGTCACTTCGGTGGTGACAGTCGTCCGGCATGCGCCCGAGCGCTGTGCCCGGGTGCGATCGGCAGGATCGGAGTGGACCGATATCGGGGTGTCGGATCTGCCCGATTATGTGACCGAGACGCGCAACCCGGGCAACCGACTCGGCATCACAGCCGTCGAGGTCTGCTCCCCCTCGCACGCGCTTGCGGGTGGCCTCTGTTTCGTGGACACTCCGGGACTGGGGTCGGTGTTCGAGGCGAACAGCGACGCTACCCGCGAGTTCGTTCCCCACATTGACGCCGCGCTCGTGCTGTTCGGTGCCGACCCGCCGATCACCGGCGAGGAGGCGGCCATCGTTGAGGAGATCGCGAGGCTGGTTGACACGTTCATCTTCGTGCTGAACAAGGCCGACCGTGTCTCCAAGACCGAGTGCGACGAGGCAGCGGCTTTCGCCGAGCGGGTGCTCAGCCGGCGTCTGGGTCGTCCTGTTGACCGGATCTACAAGGTCAGCGCCGCCGACACGCTTGCCCGGAGAGAGCCGACTCGAGACTGGGCCGACCTTGTGCGCCGTCTCGTTTCGCTTGCCGAAGCATCGGGGAGTGATCTTGTGCGCAGCGCGGTGGATCGCGGTCGCGGCCGTGTGATCGCTCGGCTGCGCAATGTCCTCGCCGAAGAAGAGGCGGCCTTGCGGGCTCCGCTAGAGGAAACCGAGCGACGAATCCAGGCGCTGCATCAAGCCTCGGACGACGCCGCACGCGCATTGTGGCAGATCGGTCCGATCCTCGACGCCGAGCTGCGACGCCTTGGAGACGCCTTCGCCCAGCGCAGGGTGGAGTTCATACGGCAGACGATAGCCGATGCCCGATCCGAGCTTTCCGATGCCGTCGCTCACACCTCGGCCCGCTTTGGGCCTGCCGCGCGCGCTGAAGCCATGATGAGCGCACAGGAGATAGCCCGCAACCGGGTGCTTCCGTGGCTGCGCGCCAGCGAGCGTGTGGCGGCAGAGCGTTACGCCCAGAGCGCCGAGCGTTGCGCGTCGGTCGTCAACGACCTGCTGGTGAATCTGCGCGCCTCGGAGAACTGGACCGACATACCCTTGCCGGGCGAGGCGGACGACGATACCGTGCTGAGCGGCAGGAACAAGTTCCTGTTCGACGCTTTTGAGCGCGTGGAGTCTCCAGCCGGCTTGATACCTGCTCTCGAATGGCTCGCGGATGCTCTGCTGCCGAGGGCGCTCACGAGACCGCGAATCGAGCGGGCGGCTCAGGCGTACCTCGAACATCTGTTGACGGCGAATGCCCGACGTGTCGAGAGCGTCATCAAGCAGCGGATGCAGGACAGCCGCATGCGGATGGAGAGCCGCATACGCTTCTCGCTCAAGGAGATCCTGGAAGCGGCCGAACGCGGTCTGCGGAGGGCGCGAGCAGCACATGAGACGGGACAGACTTCGCTCCAAGCGGAGCTGGAGCGCATCGGTCGCCTGCGCGAGCAGCTTGAGGCTGTCGCTGCGCACGAGTACGGTTAGGACTCAGCAGCCGCCCCGGCGCATGACGCACTGTGATATCATGGTCCTGGCGGAGGTGAGACCATGAAAGAGGTGTTCCCAATCGTCGGAGGCTCCACAGGGCCTCTTTGGCTTCTGGCCGGCATGGCGGTGTTCTTTGGAGCGCTCCTGGGTCTGTTTGGGTGGCTGGCGTGGTCGGCGCGCCATGCTGCTGTAGAGGTGTCGCCGGATGCTATCAGCATTCGCGGCGCCATGTATGGCCGATCCATTCCCCTGAAGCGGCTGAAACCCGACGAGTCGGCATCCATCCAGATCGTGTCCGGCGAACACAGATTGGTCACGAGGACGAACGGCGCGGGACTGCCGGGGTACCTTGCCGGATGGTTCCGGTCCGCCTCAGGTGAGAAAGTGCTTGCGTTTGTGACCGATAAGCGCCGCGTCGCCTATCTGCCCACCAGCGAAGGCTATTCCCTCATGGTCAGTGTCGCGGAGCCGGATGCGCTGATCGCGGCGGTCCGCCGGGCCTCAGGCGGGTAGGTCATACCGCGGCACCCTATTCGCTGACGACCTCGACCGAGCCCTGTCTCACCATGAATATCCGGGCATCGCTCAGGACTTCACGTGGGAAGGCCCTGAGGTTGGTACAGGTAACGAACGTCTGGCAACGGCCCCGAACTCGCTGAAGGAGACGAGCGCGGCGTTCATCATCCAGGTCCGACATCACGTCGTCGAGCAGCATCACCGGCGGTCTGCCGCAGCGGGATTCCATGAACTGCATTTCAGCGATTTTCAAGGCCAACACCACTGTTCTCTGCTGGCCCTGTGATGCGAAGCTTCGGGCCTCCATACCGTCAACGGTGAACCGCAAGTCGTCTCGGTGAGGACCGATGAGCGAGGCCCCTCTCCGGATTTCCGCGTCTCGGACACGAGCGAGCTCGTCCGCGAAAGCCTTCTCCACTGCCCCGGTGTCGGAGGACGGGCAGTTCACGCTCGGAACGTAACGCACCGCAAGGGTCTCGCGGCCTCCGCTCAACTCAGCGTGTGCCGCTGACGCGAGGCCCGATAGGTCGGAGGCAAATGCCGTTCGACGCACAACAACGGGCGCTCCGTACCGAACGATCTGATCGTCCCAGACCTCAAGACCCATGTCAACCCCGGGATGGTCGCGCATCTCGCGAAGCACGCGATTGCGGTGATCTACCGATCGTTTGTAGCCGGCAAGCTCGGTGCAGTAGGCCGGGCTCGTCTGGGCTATGGCCAGGTCCATGTACCGGCGTCTCGCTGATGGCTCCCCGTTCACGAGGCGGAGATCGAGCGCTCCGAAGAAGACTGCGTTGAGGGCGCCGACCAGATCCACGGCCCTTGCGGCACGGGCGCCGTTGACTCTGGCCGTCTTTCGCTCGGCGATGTGGATGGTTACCTCTAGATCACGGCTGGGAAGGTCCTCGTAGGCTGCCTCTCCGAATGCCACGGCCTCTTTGGAACCGTTTCGTATGACTTCGCTGTCCTTTGAGGCTCGGAAGCTCTTGGTTGTCGCTAGCAGGTAGATGGCTTCCAGCAGGTTGCTCTTTCCCTGTCCGTTTTCGCCGACAAGCACGTTGAGGCCAGGTCCCGGATGGATTTCCAGCATCTCATAGTTGCGGAAGTTGGCGAGACATAGCCTCTGGACGTGCATGAAAGCGATTCTATGCCGTTGGCTGAAAGATATATGTATCTTGGTGATGATTGTTGGGGCGGGCAGAGTGTGCAAAGTGTGAGTGTTGAGGTGGAGAGCATCTCAGCGCAAGCCGGAGCAATGCACCGACTCGGCGGCCTGACGCGGCCATGTCGCCCGACATTGCACCGCTGGGAAGGTCCGTGTGCAATGTTGTGCAGAGGTTGTGCAAAAAGTGACGGTCAAGCCGCGCTGGGCGAACCGGAAGGGTATCGGGCAGCTTCGCTCTTGGCGGCCAGGTTGCGGTCATCGGGTCGCGCCCTGGTATCGCACGACAAGAATGGAGTGGGCGGGCACTTCGACGGCCCCCGGCACGGTGAGACCTCGGAGCGCGCGCAGGGTTACCCTCTCGGGTTCGCCGGGCACATTCGTGTCGGTCAGGGAGCGTCCGGTTACTATCCATGCCTGCGTCGCACGCACGGGATAGCCGGGTATGTCCAACTGCACCCGCACGTCCTCGCTGACCGAGTGATTGACCAGCGCGACCGCAAGGACCCTGGTCGCAGCATCGGCAGAAGCCACAGCGTCAATGGACGCATCGGCCGGTGTCTGTACAGGCAACAGGTTGCCCAGCAGGTTTCCCCCGTATACGGCGAGGACATAGCCTGCCGGGTCCATGCATGCGGCGGTCCGGCTCGTTTTGATCGTGGCAATGACGTTGACAAGCTGGGCCCAGTTGGCCATGCCGACAACGTCGGCGTTGCGGATGATCTCGTTCATGCCGCGCGCGACGGCTATGGCATCGCCGAGGCAGTAATAGTGCTCGAAAGCGCCGATGCCCGGCCCATCCGGAGATCCGTTCCAGTCACGAACGATGCCCCACTCATCAATGGCCAGACGAACGCGGTCGGTGACGGCTGAGAGCTGAGGGCTGATAGCTGAGAGGCGTTGCCGGAAATCGTTGACGAGCCTGCGAATGCCCTCGGCTACGCTTGCCGAGTAGGACCGGAACCCCTCGGCATACTTCTTCGTGTCGTCGTCCGACATGGGCAGACGCAGGCCGCGGCCCGAATAGTGATGCGCGCTCAGCAGGTCCATGTTGGCGGCGCACTGGGGCAGGATCGCGTCGTTCCACGGGCCAGGAGTGCCCACGGCGATGATCTTGATCTTGGGATCCTCGGCGCGCATGGCGGTCGCGAATGCATTGTGCCGGTTGGCGTAGCGCTCGACGGGGACATTGCCCAACTGCCAGTCGCCGTACATTTCGTTGCCGATGCCCCACCATACAACGCCGTAGGGCTTCTGGCTTCCATTGGCGGCCCGGACCGCCCCCCACCGGGTCTTTTCGGAGCCGTTCGCATACTGAACCTGCTCGGCAGCCTCAAGGGCGGATCCCAGACCCGCGTTGACGCAGATATATGGTTCTGTGTTGACCTCGCGGCAGAAAGCCATGAACTCGTCGAGGCCGAAGTCGTTGTCTTCGATATCGCTCCATGCGCGTTCCCAGCGAGGCGGCCTGCGGTCACGCGGCCCGATGCCGTCCTTCCAGTTGTAGCCCGATACGAAGTTGCCGCCGGGCCAGCGCGTGATCGGCGGGGCGATCTGCTTGATCAGGGCGAGCGTGTCGGGACGCATACCGCGCACATTCTCGGCCGGCATGAGCGAAAGACAGCCGATCCACAGATTCCCGGGAGAGCTCATCGTGACCGAAAGTGTCGCGTTGTCGGTGGTTGCTCCGGCTCGGAACGTGAACGTATGTTTCGCGTATACCTTGCCGGGCTCGAGGCGTATGGTCTGTCCCTGATCCTTGGCATCGCCCCATTGGAGTCGGACTTCAACGGGAGAGGGCTGACCGGCATGCGCGAGATAGGCGTAGCCCACGTACTCCTTGCCCGATACGACGCCGAGTCCCTTCTGTCTGATGCCGCACGGCGACTTGGCTGCCGACTTGAGCCATAGCGCCATGCCGTGGTCGCCGGCATAGGCCGCGGCCGGGTCGAGGAACGCATCGAAGGATGCTCCATCAGGCTTCACGACTTCCCACGACTTGCCCGGCTCCTGCAGGAACTTCCGGTCTCGGAGCATTTCAGCCCAGATGCCCTGACGAATGCACCGGCCCAGATGCTCGATGAACTGCCCGTAGATATAACGCGGGATGGACGCGCCTGGATTGGCGGGATCAACCGTGACCTTGACCTCGCGGGGTTGAGCCGTTGCCATGATGGGCAGGACGGCGGCGGCTAGAAGGATCGGGAATGTGCGGGGCATCTTTGGGCCTCCATATAGAGTGCGAAGCATGTCGAAATCCAGGGGCGCCAGGTGTCGGCTGGACTTGCAAAGTGTATACCATGAGGGGATCGGGAATGGCCATTCAAAGTTCGGAGCTTCCGGAGCGAAGGGCCAGCGCTACCCCGGCGAGCAGGATGGCCGCGCCCACGATTTGATTGAGCGTCGGCGTTTCGTCGAGGATGAGCCACGCCAGCCATCCGGCGAACACGGGCTCGAGTAAGGTCGCCGCTCCGACTGCGCCTGCAGTGAAGTGCTTGAGCGACCAGTTGAGGGCGGTGTGGCCTATCAGTTGGGGCACCAGCGCCAGGGCCGCAATCGCTGCCCATGCATTCAGGCTAAGGGGCATCGCATTCCCTGTTGATCCGGTCAGGAGCAATGCCGACCACGTTGCCGCGGCGGCCGACGGATACGTCCATGCGACGACGCGCCACGTTCCGAGCGGCCCCTGATGTGGCGCGACCAGCAGGAAGTAGACCGCGATGCCGATGGCGCCCAGGATGGCAGCGCCGTCGCCGACCGTCGCGCCGGCTTCCTGAAGAGGGGGCTGCGCTCCATTGTGAGCGGTCACAAGCCACGCGCCCACTCCGGAGACGGCGAGTCCGATCCAGAAGGCTCTCGATGGGCTTCGGCGCGTAAGGGCCCACATGCCCAGTCCGGCCCACAGCGGCGTCGTCGAGACCAGCAACGTCGAGCGTGCAACGGAGATGTACTGCAGGGAGACGAACCACGCCCAGAAGTGGATCGCCAGGGCCACGCCTGCGGCAACGAGAGATAGAACCGTGCGGATTGGGAGGCCTGTAGGCCCCCGCTTCCCGTTTGCGGTCTGGAGACCTGCAGGCCCGCGCTTCCCGTTTGCGGTCTGAAGGCCTGAGGGTCCCCCCTCCCCCTTGCCCCCGCCCGCCCAGGGGGCGGGGGAATCTGGCGTCGCATCCGCCCGGCGGGCAGGACCTACTCTCCCGCC
>DYKI01000095.1 GCA_020722705.1 Chthonomonas calidirosea
AGAGGCGAGAGGCAAGAGGCGAGAGGCAAGAGGCGAGAGGCAAGAGGCGAGAGGCGAGAGGCAAGGGGCGAGAGGCAAGAGGCAAGATGGGATCAAGCGCGATGAACAGGTGGGCGCGATGAACAGGTGGGCGCGATGAATCGCGCCCCTACCGGATCCATGGGGGATGGGTGACGGCAATGGGTGACGCACCCCGCATCGGTGTCTACGTGTGTCATTGCGGGACCAACATCGCGGCAACGGTGGATGTCGCTGCCGTCGCCGAACACGCTATGGGTCTTCCGAACGTGGCGGTGGCCAGGCATTACACGTATTTGTGCTCGGGCGCCGGAACAGCGCTGGTCCACGACGACGTTCGGAAACTGAAGCTCAACCGCATCGTGGTCGCAGCATGTTCGCCGCACCTGCACGAAACGACCTTCCGGCGGGCGCTCGTGGCGGCAGGGCTGAACCCGCATGTCCTGCAGATGGCCAACATCAGGGAACAGGATGCGTGGGTCCACACGGATCGCGAGTCCGCGACCCGCAAGGCGTGTGACCTCGTCAGGGCGGCCGTCTATCGAGTTGCGTGCCATGACCCGCTTCAGACGAAGACAGCGGAGGTCCGCCCCGATGTGCTCGTGATCGGAGGAGGGATAGCGGGCATCCATGCGGCGCTCACGGTCGCCAATGCCGGCAGGCACGTCTACCTGGTCGAGCGTGAGTTCGCCATCGGCGGACAAATGGCGCGTTACGACAAGACATTCCCGACGCTCGACTGCTCGCTATGCATCCAGGCTCCCAAGATGACCGCCGTTCGTACGCACCCCAACATTACCCTTTGGACCGGATCGGAAGTCGCTGAGGTTCATGGGCATGTGGGCAGATATCGGGTCCGAGTGCAGCGGCGCGCACGACACGTCCACGAGGACCTGTGCGTGGGATGCCTGCAATGCGTGGATGCGTGCACCTACGATGGTGACCCGATCCCGGATGAGTTCAACATGGGGCTCAGTTTTCGGAAGCCGGTCTTCTTGCCGTTCGCGCACGCAGTCCCTGCGGTGGTCGCCATTGATCCCAACTCGTGCCTGAACTTCACGCGTGGGGGATGCGATCGTCCGTGTGCCGATGTCTGCGGTCGCGATGCGCTGGACTTCGACCAGGAGCCGTGGGTCGAGGAGATCGAGGTCGGGAGCATCGTCGTGGCCACGGGATTCGAGCCGTTCGATGCGCGGAAAGCCGTCGAGTACGGCTACGGCGTTCACCCGAATGTCTACACGAGCATGGAGGTTGAGCGGCTCATCAACGCCTCGGGACCGACGGCCGGCGACGTGGTGCTTCGCGATGGTCGGCACCCTGAGGCGATCGGCGTGATCTACTGTGTCGGCTCGCGCGATGAGCGATACAACCCGTGGTGCTCACGTGTCTGCTGCATGACGGCGCTGAAGCTATCCCATCTCCTCCGAGAGCGGACCGGCGCCGAGGTCTTCAACTTCTACATTGACATGCGGGCAGCGGGGAAAGGGCAGGAGGAGTTCTACCAGCGCGTCCTCAATGACGGCGTTCAGTTTGTGCGGGGCAAGGTGGCCGAGGTGTGCGATTGGGCGCTCGATCCGTCCGAAGAGGGCAAGCTGGTCATCCGTGTCGAGGACACCATGACCGGATATGTCCGGAGGGTTCCGGTGGACATGGTCGTTCTGGCGGTGGGCATGTCGCCGCGATCAGATGCTGACGACCTCCGACGCCGCCTCAATGTGGGCTGCTCGGGGGACGGATTCTTCCGCGAACGGCACGCCAAGCTGGCGCCGGTGGGGACGCTCACGGACGGCATCTTCATTGCCGGGTGCTGTCAGGGGCCGAAGGACATCGCCGACTCGGTGAGTCAGGCCGGCAACGCTGCGGCCGAGGCGATTGCACTCTCTGTGAAGGGCAGCTATGACCTCGATCCGATCACTGCTCACATTGTTGCGAAATCCTGCTCCGGGTGCCGCCTGTGCATCCCTATGTGCCCCTACGGCGCGATCGGATACGACGACACGATCGGGAAATGCGACATCAACGCGGCGCTCTGCACCGGTTGCGGCGCATGTGTTGCCACGTGTCCGGCAGGCGCGATACGCCAGGGCATGTTCGACGACAGTCAGATGTTCGCCGAGCTTAGCGGCCTGCTCGCAGGCGCGGGAGCGCACTGATATGGCAGCCGTGACTCCATCAACCAACCGTCGCCCCGCTCGGGATGGCGAGGCTCCCTCCGAGCCGCTATGGCAGCCGCGCATCGTGGCCTTTTTCTGTCATTGGTGTGCCTACAGCGCGGCGGACCTCGCGGGTGTGGACCGCAGGTCGCACAGTGCGGACCTGCGAGTCATCAGGGTCATGTGTTCGGGGCGAGTGGATCCCCAGCTCGTATTGGATGCGTTTGCGAAAGGCGCCGATGGCGTTCTGATCGGAGCATGCCATCCGGGAGATTGTCACTACGTAGACGGCAACATCAAGTCGCTGCGCCGGTTTGTGCTCCTGCAGCGAACCCTGGAGGGATTGGGGATCGAACCGGAGCGGCTTCGTCTTGAGTGGATATCGGCATCGGAGGCCGAACGGGTTCGCGCGGTCGCCGACGAGATGTCACGGCAGTTGCGGAAGCTGGGGCCGCTGTCCGCGCGTCAAGCTCTCCCGGCCCTGAGTGCCGTTTGCGACGAGGACGTCCACACCGATGAGCGCGAACGTGAGGCTGATCATGGATAGCAGACCCGCCATCGCGATCCATTGGCTGGGCTCATGCGGAGGCTGCGAGGAGACGATCCTCGACCTGGCCGAGGAACTGCCACGGGTGATGGACAGGGTCCGCATCGCCTTCTGTCCCATGCTGACTGACTTCAAGGTCGCCGACCTCGATGGGCAGCCGGACGGGTCCCTTTTGGCCGCGTTCATCAGCGGCTGCGTCATCACGGATGAGCACGCCGAGATGGCGGCCCTGCTTCGCCGCAAGAGCCGGATCGTCGTGGCGTTCGGGGCTTGCGCGCATCTTGGCGGCGTGCCCGGGCTGGCGAACCAGTTCGGCCTGCGTCGCGTGACGGACGCAGTCCGGGCAGACGGCAAGCGGCGAGATGTGCGAACCGGCAGCGAACCCGAGCTGCCCTCGATTGCCCAGAGCGTACGAACGCTCGACCAGGTGATCCCTGTTGACCACTGCTTGCCCGGATGTCCGCCGACCGCCGCGATGTTCGAGACAGCGTTGACGGCCATCATCAATGCAGCCGCGGGGCCGATGGGCAAGGTTCTGGCGCCCGATGTCGCCGTGTGCGACGAGTGCCCGCGCAAGGACACACGACGGGCGGAGACTACGGTCGCCGAAATACGGCGCATTCCATGGGTCGAGATAGACCCTGACCTGTGCCTGCTGAATCAGGGCATCCTGTGCCTGGGCCCGGGAACGCGATCGGGGTGTGGAGCCGCGTGCATCCGTGCGAACATGCCGTGTACCGGCTGCTTCGGCCCGACTTCCGGCGCGCGTGACCACGGCGGCAAGCTGATCTCGGCCGCCGCTGCCGCCATTGCGGGCGAAGACGCCGATGCCATCCGGAAAGCGTTCGCGGGTTTGGCGGATCCGGTCGGTTCGCTCTACCGCTACAGCTTGCCAGCGTCGCTCCTGCGGGGAAGGAGGTCCTGAGGCATGTCGGCACCGTTTGCGCCTCGCACGGTAACCATCAACCCCGTCACACGTCTCGAAGGCCATGCCCGCATCGAAATCGCGCTGGATGCGGCAGGCGAGGTCGAGCGCGCCTACTATCAGGTGCCCGAGCTCCGGGGTTTTGAGGCGTTCTGTGTAGGGCGTCCGGTTGAGGATATGCCGCAGCTCACCAGCAGGATTTGCGGCGTATGTCCGACAGCTCACCACACTGCGGCCACCAAAGCGCTGGACAACCTGTACGGTGTCCGTCCGACGCCGGCGGCCAGGATCATCCGCGAAATCGCCTACCACGCGTTCATGCTCGAGGATCATGCCCTGCATGTCTACTTCCTGGGCGGCCCCGACTTGCTGGTCGGTCCGGAGGCCGCTCCGGAGCTGCGTAACTTCCTGGGAGTCATGCAGAGCCTTGGCGAGACTGCGTCGGCTCGCGTCATCTCGATCCGCAGGCGACTTCGTGAGATCATCGCCGCGATCGGCGGCAAGGCCGTTCACCCCGTCCATGGACTGCCGGGAGGGGTATCGAAGGGGCTGACGACCGACGAGCTGGCCAGGGCGCGTGCCACGGCCGATGATGCGGTGGAGTTCGCTCTCGATACGCTCTCGATGTTCCGGCAGCGCGTTGTGGCGAATCCCGACCTGCTGGAGCTGATGACATCTGAAGCCTACACGCATCGGACCTACTACATGGGCATGGTTGACGACGCGAACCGGCTCAGTTTCTGTGAGGGCACTCTGAGGGTCGTTGATCCGACCGGGCAGGAGCGCGAGCGGTTCGCGCCTGACGCATATCTGGGGCACATTGCGGAGCGCTCGGAGCCGTGGACCTACGCCAGGTTCTGTTACCTCAAGTCGGTTGGATGGGCGGGGTTCACCGATGGACGGGACAGCGGCATATACGCCGTCGCACCCCTCGCACGCCTTAATGTCGCCGACGCGATGCCGACGCCGTGTGCTCAGAGCGCCTATCAGGAGTATGTCGAAGCCTTCGGCGGCAAGCCGGTCCACTGCACCCTTGCGAACCACTGGGCGCGCGTCATCGAGATGGTGTACGCCGCGGAACGGCTCAAGGAGCTGACCAACACCTGCGACCCGAGTGACCGCAAGCTGCGCGAAATGCCGACCGGCTCGGGCGACGTGGGGATCGGCGCCGTCGAAGCCCCGCGCGGAACTCTGATCCACCACTACGAGACCGACGAGGACGGCCTCATCCGCGAAGTCAACCTCATCGTGGCCACACAGAACAATGCCGCCCGCATTGCCATGAGCGTGGACAAGGCCGCCAAGGCCCTGATCCATGGCGGCGTGATCCATGATGGCCTGCTCAACCGCATCGAAATGGCATTTCGTGCCTATGACCCGTGTAACGCATGCACCACACACACCCTCGGGAACGAGCGCCCGTTTGACGTGATCGTCCGTGGTCCCGACGGCCATGTTCTCCATGCCGGGGCCTCGGCGGCTCGGCAGAGCCTCGCCCTCCCGCGGATAGGGCATTCACTTGAGGAGAGGAGCCCATGAGTATCCCAACCGAACCCAGGTTCGACGTAAGCAACCCGAACCTGAGGTTCCTTGAGGAGGTGTCGGCCGTGACGGCCGGCGTCTCCCGCCTTGAGATGTGCATTCAGTGCGGATCCTGCGGGGGCTCATGTCCGCCGGCCAAGGACATGGATCACACGCCGCGCATGCTGTTCGCCATGGTTCGCGCAGGGATGAAGGACGAGGTCCTGCGCAGCAACACTCCGTGGATATGCGTGTCGTGCTACCACTGCGTCGTGCGCTGCCCGCAGGATGTTCATATCGCTGACGTCATGTACACGCTCAAGAGCATGGCGATTCGGGCCAAGCTGTACCGCGACTCGACTGGGCCGGATTTCTCGCGGACGTTTGTCGGGATGGTGGAACACTATGGCCGGAGCTATGAGTTCGGGCTTGCGACACGCCATTACCTGAAGCACTTTCCCCTGCGGATGCCAGGCATGGCGGCGATGGGCTTGGGAATGCTGAGCAAGAAGCGCGTCTCGATGACGCCCCGGCGCATCAAGGGCATTGACCAGCTTCGGGCCATCCTCGACAAGGCCAAGGAAGTGGAGGCCGCCTCATGAACAGCTATCTCTACTACCCGGGCTGCTCGATGGAGTCAAACGCTCTTGCCTATCACGAGTCGCTGATGGCCATCTGCGAGCCTCTGGGCCTGAAACTCGATGAGATCGAGGACTGGAACTGCTGCGGAGCGACCGAGTACGTTGGTGTCAGCCTGACACCCGCGTATGCCCTGATGGGCCGCAACCTCGCGCTGGCGGCCAGACAAGCCAACGGCACTCGGACGGTTGTCGCTCCCTGCAGCGCCTGCTACCTCAACCTGGCCAAGGCCGACTACTACATGAAAGAGCGGCCCATCCTCGGCGAGCGGGTGAACACTGCGCTTGCAGCGGGCGGCCTGAGTTACGAGCCGGGCTCCCTGGATATCCGTCATCTGCTCGACGTGATCATCTACGACATCGGTCTCGACGCCATTCGGAGCAAGGTCGTTCGACCTCTGACAGGCTTGAAAGTCGCTCCATACCTGGGCTGCATGGTGCCCCGGCCCGACTATAAGAAACGATGGTCGGATCACGAGCGGCCCAACGAACTCGATCGGCTCTTGAAGGCCATTGGGGCCGAAGTTGTGGACTTCCCGCTCAGGAGCCACTGCTGTGGCGGCCACATGACGCAGATCGGACCGGAGACCGCCTACGAGCTGATCAGAAGGCTGATCTCTTCGGCGACGGGCCTCGGGGCGCACGTGATGGCGACGCTCTGTCCCATGTGCCAGATGAACGTGGACGCCTATCAGGCCGATACCAACCGCCACTTCGGCACCAGCTACCACATGCCCATCCTGTTCTTCACGCAGCTCATGGGGCTGGCCTTCGGCATCGGTCCCGACAAGCTGGGCTTCGGCAGGGAGTTCGTCAGCGCCGCCGATGCCATGAAGAACATCGGAGTCGAAACGCCTCCGCCTGCCGAACCGCCGCGGAGAACTCCGAGCCGGCGCGACAAGAGCCTGCCGATGCCAAGGATGCCGGAGGTTAACCAATGAGCACTTACCTGAGATCGAGGCGCGCGACGAACGAGCGTGTCGGCGTCTATGTGTGTCATTGCGGGACGAACATATCGGCCACCGTGGATGTGGAGGCGGTCCGCGACTGGGCGGCCTCGCGGCTGAAGTCCCGGGGCGTCGTGATCGCGCGCGACTACAAGTTCATGTGTTCAAGCCTGGGCCAGGCGCTCATCGAGAACGACATCAAGGAACATGGGCTGACGCGCGTCGTTGTGGCTGCGTGTTCGCCGCACCTGCACGAGGCCACGTTCCGGACGGCTTGCGCGCGAGCCGGGCTCAATCCGTTCCTGTGTGAGCTGGTCTCCATACGCGAACAGGTTTCCTGGGTCCACAAGGACCGCGATGCGGCAACAGAGAAGGCCAAAGCCTGCGTATCAGGCGGCGTCGAGCGCGTCCTGCATCAGGAGGCGCTGGAGCCGCTTACGGTTCCGATCAACCCGACCACCCTCGTTGTGGGCGGCGGAATCGCCGGCATTCAGGCAGCGCTTGAGATCGCAGACGCGGGCTTTCCTGTGCATCTGGTCGAGCGTGAGCCATCCATCGGCGGCCATATGGCGCAGTTTGACAAGACCTTCCCGACGCTGGACTGCGCTGCATGCATCCTGACCCCGCGCATGGTGTCTGTGGGCGGCCATCCGAACATCACGCTCCATACCTGGAGCGAGGTTACCAGGGTGGACGGCTATGTGGGCAACTTCACCGTCAACATCCGCAAGAAAGCACGCTACGTTGACACCGAGAAGTGCACCGGATGCGGGATTTGTCAGGAGAAGTGCCCGAAACGCGTGGTTGACGAGGTGTTCGAGGCCGGCATCGGATACCGCAAGGCGATCTACAGTCCCTTCCCCCAGGCCGTGCCCAAGTACCCCGTCATTGACGTTGACAACTGCGTCTACTTCGAAAAAGGCACCTGCAAGGCTTGCGAAAAGTTCTGTCCAACGGGCGCGATTGACTTCGAGCAGCAGGACAAAGAGGTCACGGTCCAGGTGGGCAACATCATCATCGCCACAGGCTACGATCTGTTCGATCCCAGGAGAATCTCCCAGTACGGCTACGGCAGGCTGCCGAACGTCATCACCAGCCTGGAGTTCGAGCGCATGTCCAACTCCGCCGGGCCGACGCACGGCGAGATCGTGCTGCGTGATGGAGTGACCAAGCCCCGATCGGTCGGCATCATCCACTGTGTCGGGAGCCGAGACAGGAACTACAACAACTACTGCTCGGCTATCTGCTGCATGCAGGCTCTCAAGTTCGCCCATCTTGTTCACGAGCGCACCGGCGCAACCGTGTTCAACTTCTACATTGACATGCGGACCACAGCCAAAGCGTACGACGAGTTCTACCAGCGCGTGCTCGAGGAGGGCAATCTGTTCGTTCGCGGCAAGGTAGCCGAGGTCTCTGACGCACCGCGCACCCCCAGTGAAGAGGGCAAGCTTGTCATCCAGGTGGAAGACACGCTGGCCGGCAAGCAGCGCCGCATCCCTGTGGATCTGGTGATCCTCTCGTGCGGGCTTGAGCCGAGGAAGGACGCCAAGGAGGTTGCGAAGCTCTTCGGCATATCCTGCAGCGCCGACGGGTGGTACATCGAGAAACACCCCAAGCTCGACCCGGTGGCCACGATGACCGAGGGCGTTTTCATCGCCGGCTGCGTCAATGGACCCAAGGATATTCCATCGTCGGTTTCCCAGGGCTCGGCAGCCGCTGCACGGGTCCTAGGACGCATCCAGCAGAAGCAGATATCGCTCGAGCCGGTGCGCGCTACGATTGATGAGGCTCAGTGCTCCGGGTGCCGCATATGCAACGATCTGTGCCCGTACAACGCCATCCGGTTCATCGAGGAGCGCCAGGTATCCGAGGTTAACCCCGCACTCTGCCAGGGATGCGGCACCTGTGTTGCCGCGTGCCCGGCAGGGGCCATCTCCGGTACGGTGTTCAGCAACGACCAGGTCAAGGCGCAGATTGACGGGCTTCTCATGCTGAACATCGAGGAACCCGAACTTGCGGTGGCTTGAAGGAGGCCGACATGAGTGATATCCAGGATGGGCGAAAGCCCTTCGAGCCGGTCATTATCGGCTTTACGTGCAACTGGTGCAGCTACCGTGCCGCCGATCTCGCCGGCACGGCGCGCACCGAGTATCCGCCGAATGTTCGGCTGATCCGGCTGATGTGTTCCGGCAGGCTGGACCCGGCATTTGTGCTCCGGGCGCTCGCCGGCGGTGCCGACGGCGTGCTGATCACGGGGTGCCATCCCGGTGAATGCCACTACATCGAGCAGAACTACAAGGCGCTGCGCCGGTACCGGCTCCTGCGCCGGACGCTGGCCCAGCTAGGCATCGAGCCCGAGCGGGTGAAACTTGTCTGGGCGAGCGCCGCCGAGGGCATCCAGCTTGCCGAGGCCATTCGCGCGTTCACCGACGAGATACGCGCCCTGGGTCCGTTACGGTGGCCCACATCGCTGCAGCACGCACCAGCGCTGGACTCGGAGCCCACGATGCCCGTTCAGCAGGCAGCACAGGGGGTGGCATGATGAGCGACAACGGCAAACCCAAGTTCGCCATGTACTGGGCGGCCTCATGCGGAGGGTGCGAGATCGCCGTCCTGAACATCGAAGAGAAGATCCTCGACGTGGACGCCAACTTCGACGTCGTCTTCTGGCCCGTTGCCATGGACGGCAAGTACAAAGATGTCGAAGCATTGCCCGACGAGGCCATCACTCTGACGCTGTTCAACGGCGGCATACGGAATACCGAGAACGAGGAGATCGCCCGACTGCTTCGGCGCAAGTCGAAGATACTGGTCGCATTCGGATCGTGCGCCTGTGAGGGCTGCATCCCGGGCCTCGCCAACTTCAGCAGCAAGGCTGAACTGATCAACACAGCGTTCAGCACGGTGACTACCGATCCGGTCAACGGTTCGATGCCCAGGCCATCCTTTGCTGTGCCCGAAGGCGAACTGCACATTCCCAACATCTACCCGACGCTGCGGACACTGGACCAGGTGGTTGACGTGGACTACTACATGCCGGGATGCCCGCCGGAGTCCCATCAGATAGCGGCGGTTGTGGACATAGTGATCGCCGCACTGAAGGGGGAAGGAGCGTTGCCGCCTCGGGGCTCGACCATCGGTGTGGGGCCTTCGACGGTATGCGACGAGTGCCCGCGCAAACGCGCGGAGAAGAAGGTGACCGGGTTCGTCCGCATATTCTCGCGCCGGTTCGATCCGGATGTGTGCCTGCTTGAGCAGGGGATACCGTGCAATGGCCTTGCCACTCGGGGCGGATGCGGGGCGCGCTGTCCGAAGGCTGGGGCCGCCTGCATCGGCTGCTACGGCCCGGCAGAAGGCTCGGAGGATCAAGGCGCCCGGCTGATGGCTGCGCTCGGTTCGGTCATAGACAGCAATGACCCTGAAGAGATAGACAGGATCATTGACGGCATACCGGACCCGGCCGGCCAGTTCTATCGGTTCAGCCTCGCTTCATCGCTTCTGCACGCAGGCCGATCAGCATGGAAGGATGAATGACATGGAAGCGACACGTCGCATCACGATTGACCCAATAACCCGCCTCGAGGGACACGGCAAGATCGAGATATTCCTTGACGAGGAGGGCGAAGTCGCCAACACATACTTCCAGATACCCGAACTCCGCGGCTTCGAACGTTTCTGTGTCGGGCGGCCTGTCGAGGAGATGCCGCTGCTGACCAATCGCATCTGCGGCGTATGCCCGGAAGCTCATCACATGGCGGCAGCGAAGGCCGCCGACGCGGTGTACGGGGTGGACCCGCCGAGGACCGCCAAGCTCCTGCGCGAACTGCTCTACAGCGGGTTCTATTTCGCCGACCACACCACTCACTTCTATGCCCTTGCCGGACCGGATTTCGTGATGGGGCCCGATGCTCCCGTTGCAGAGCGGAACATCCTCGGCATCATCCACAAGGTGGGTCTCGAGACAGGCGGGAAGGTGATCAAGGCGCGCAAGGTTGGCCACACGATCGTCGAGATGATCGGCGGACGCAAGGTCCATCCCTGCACGTCCATACCGGGCGGACTGACGAAGGGTATCACTGAAGAACAGCGAGCCGAGATCAAGGCCATGGGTAAGTGGGCCATCGAGTTCGCCCAGTTCAGCCTGAAGCTGTTTTCCGACATCGTCCTCGGCAACAAGGACTACCTGGATCTCATCCTCGGAGAGACGTACACCGATCGAACCCATTATATCGGCCTCGTGGACGAGCAGAACCGCGTCAACTTCTACGATGGTCTGGTGAGCGTGGTGGATCCCGAGGGGAAGCGCCTGGGCAAGTACGCGCCGAATGAGTACACCGAATGGATTGCGGAGCGAGCTGAGCCATGGACCTACCTCAAGTTCACGTACCTCAAGAAGGTCGGCTGGAAGGGGCTGGTGGACGGCAAGGACTCGGGTGTCTACTGCGCCACGCCGCTGTCGAGGCTCAATGCCGCCGACGGCATGGCGACGCCTCGGGCCCAGGAAGAGTATGAGAGGTTCTACAGCACGCTTGGGGGCAAGCCGGTGCATCAGCGCTTGGCGACGCACTGGGCGCGCCTGATCGAACTCCTCTACGCGGCCGAGCGGATTGTCGAGCTGGCCACGGACCCGGAGATAACGTCGGACAACTTCCACACGGTGCCGACGGCCACTCCCAGGGAGGGCGTAGGGATTGTGGAGGCCCCGCGAGGGACGCTAACGCACCATTACATAACCGACGAGCGGGGCCTGCTGACCAAAGTGAACCTGATCGTGGGCACGACGAACAACTATGCTCCCATGGCCATGTCCATTCGGAAGGCCGCCAAGACGCTGATCCACAAGGGCGCCATCGTAACGGAAGGGATGCTGAATCGGATCGAGATGGCGTTTCGGGCGTATGACCCGTGCTTTGGGTGTGCGACTCACTCCCTGCCGGGCGAGATGCCGCTTGAGGTGACGGTAAGGGACTTCCGCGGAGAGCCGGTTCAGGTTCTGCGGCGAAACTGCTGATGGCGATACGTCGCGGAGGGCGCGATGAACCGCGCCCCTACGAGCCTGCTCGATGCATGCCTGATGCCCTGTGCGCTGCCACCGATGGATGCGCAGCGCGCGGGGCCTCCACTCTCGTCATCGGGCTAGGCAACCCGTTGCTCGGCGATGACGGCGTAGGGTGGCGGATCGCGCAGGAGGTTGAGCGACGATTGCGGCAGCTTGATGCCTCCTGGCCGTCCGATCGGCAGCCCCATCCTGATCTCCCGGACCTGCCGGAGGTGGACTGCGCGGCCCTCGGGGGACTCAGCCTGATGGAGCGCATGATTGGGTACAGGCGTGTCATTCTGGCCGATGCGGTCATCACAGGCCGATGCCAGGTCGGAGAGGTCGTGACGCTGAGCCTTGCCGATCTCCTCGCAGGTGTCTCCGGGCACAGCGGTTCGACGCACGATGTCTCACTGGGAACAGCACTCGAGATCGGAAGGACGATGGGCGCGGAGCTGCCGGATGACCTGCTGATCATCGGCGTCGAGACATCGCCGAACTTCGAGTTCGGCGAGGAGCTCAGTCCGGCAGTGGGCAAGGCGCTGCCGCGTGCCGTCGAGATGGTGATGCAGGCGCTTGCCGAGCCGCCATAGCAGAAACCGGGCTTCGACGGCTGTCTTTCGCCAAGACAAGAAAGGGGCGGACAAGACGTCCGCCCCGTTTGCTCATGGGTCTGGGCCGTTGCCGCTACTTCTTTGGCTTGCTCTTCGGATCGCCCGGAAGCGTATCGGCCTTGATCTCGGCTGCGTTGTTGAACTTGTCCTTGTCGGAATCGAGCGCGCCCAATGCCTTCAGGACCTCAGGCGTGAACTTCTTGGTCTTCTTGGCTTTGCCGATGGCCCGCACGTCGCGCCCAAAGGGGTTCAGCTTGGTTGTGTTGGGTACGTGACAAAGGCTGCATTGCGCCTGCGCTATCTTCGACGTTGGCTTGAGCTTTGCTGCCTTGATGAACTCTCCTCGAATGACCGGGAGGCCCGACGCCGCAACGGCGCACACGGCCAAGAACGCGGCCCAGATGTAACTGCGTCGAATCATTGGCAACTCCTAACGATGGGTGTCTGGTTGTGGTGACGATACGCTGGGCGAAGGAACAGGTACAGGCCGCAAGCAGCCACCGGCGGTCATTTCGACGGCTTGCTCTTCGGATCGCCGGGAAGAGTGCCTGCTTTGATCTCAGCCGCGTTGTTCACCTTATCCTTGTCCGAGTCGAGCTTCGCCAGAGCTTTCATGATCGCTGGGGTGAGTTTCTTGGTCTTGAGCTTCTTCATGGCAGCAGCGATGTCTTTGCCGTAGGCGTTGAGCGCGGGCTTGCCGGGCACATGGCAGGTTGCACATGCGGCCTTGGCCAGAGCGGAATCCTTCGGCGGCTTGGCGAGCTTGGCGTATTCGATCTGAAAGGCGGGCGTTGCGAGCGCGGCTGCGCAGCAGAGCACAATCCCTGCGCCTGCGATGGTCTTGATCTTCACGATGCACATTCCTCCATGACGGGCCCGAGCCGATGGACGACTGTGAGCCTTGGTTGGGTTCCCGATCCTATGCTCAGTAAGACGACCGGCGAGGTCCGACGTGACCGGCATGCACCATTGAGGCTTCCTGAAGCAGCCGGGTCCCCTACAGACTACCCCAAATAGGCTCGGC
>DYKI01000271.1 GCA_020722705.1 Chthonomonas calidirosea
AGTCTTCTTGTTGATTGGCGCCGCACTGACGTCGTCAGCCGCGCATCCCTCCGTCGAGTTCTCTACCAAGGCAGGCCCCTTGAAGCTCACCGCCATCCGGCACGCATCGTTCATGCTCGAAGCCGGAGGCAAGGTCGTGCATGTCGATCCCTGGAGCCAGGGCGATTACTCGGGCCTGCCCAAAGCCGACCTTCTTCTCATCACCCATTCTCACGGCGACCACTTCGATATGAAGGCGATTGAGCTCGTGCGCCGCCCCGGCACGATCGTCATCGCTCCGCCCGTGGTGGCCGACGAGCTGGCCGGCGCGCGGGCTCTGCGCAACGGCGGCAGCACCGATGCGGCAGGATTCCACATCGAAGCCGTCCCCATGTACAACCTGAAGCGTGGACCTGCCGGGGGGCAGGTCTACCATGCCAAAGGCCGCGGCAACGGCTATGTCGTCTCCTGGGGCGGCTTCCGGCTTTACATTTCCGGCGACACGGAGGTCACGCCGGAGATGCGGGCGCTGAAGAACATCGACGCCGCGCTCGTCTGCATGAACCTTCCCTACACAATGCCGCCCGAAGAAGCGGCTGAAGGGGTCAAAGCTTTCCGCCCGAAGGTCGCGATCCCGTATCACTACCGCGGCTCGGATCTCCAGGTGTTTCAGAGGGCGCTGGCAGGCTCCGGCGTTGAGGTGAAGCTGCTCGACTGGTATCACTGACACATCAGTGAAGCCAGCGCTCTACGGCGGCCTTGTAGTACACTGAGACTTGAAATCAGGATTCATCCATCCTAATTCCCTGATGAGAGGAGAAACCGATGCCCCTCGTATCCATGCGCCAGCTTCTCGATGAGGCCGCCAGGAAAGGCTACGGCGTTGGCGCCTTCAATGTCAACAATATGGAGCAGATCCAGGCGATCATGGAGGCGGCTCGCGAAACCGAGTCGCCGGTGATCATTCAGGCTTCGCGTGGCGCGCGCTCCTATAGCCAGGACCGCTTCCTGTATCACCTGATGCTGGCGGCGACGGAGCTTTACCCGGAGATCCCGGTGGTTCTGCACCTCGATCACGGCAACAGCCCGGCCACTTGCAAGTCGGCCATCGAGATGGGCTTCACCTCGGTGATGATGGACGGCTCGCTCATGGAGGACGGCAAGACGCCTTCCAGCTATGAATACAACGTGCGGGTCACGCGTGAAGTCGTGGCGATGGCGCATGCCAAAGGCGTCACCGTGGAGGCGGAAATCGGAACGCTGGGGGGCATCGAGGACGGCCATGGCGCTGGCGGCTCGGGTCTCGAACATCTCACGGATCCCGGACAGGCTGAGCAGTTCGTCAAAGACACCAACTGCGACGCGCTGGCGATCGCCATTGGCACATCGCACGGCGCCTACAAGTTCACGAAGAAGCCCGACGGCTCTGTGCTCAAGATGGACCGCCTGATCGAGATCCACAAGCGGATCCCCGCCACCCACCTTGTGATGCACGGCTCGTCGTCGGTGCCCAAAGAGCTGCAGGACATCATCAACCAGTACGGCGGCAAGCTGAAGCCGACGTGGGGCGTGCCGGTTGAGGAGATCCAGCTCGGCATCAAGAACGGCGTGCGCAAGATCAACGTCGACACCGACAACCGTCTGGCGATGACCGGCGCCATCCGCAAGGTGCTGTGGGAGTCGCCGGAGAAGTTCGATCCGCGCGATTACCTCAAGCCTGCCCGCGAGGCCATGAAGAAGGTCGTGATGCAGCGCATGACCCAGTTCGGCCAAGCCGGCCATGCGAAGGAGATCACGCCCATCCCGCTGGAAGAGATGGCCGAGATGTACCGCAAGGGCCAGTTCGCCGCCCGGTAGCCTGCCCTCGTAGCCGGCCGCGCGGCGGTTTGACAACCGCCGCGCTCGCTTGCTAAAAAAGAAGTACCCGCTGCTCCTCAGTAGCTCAATGGTAGAGCATCCGGCTGTTAACCGGAGGGTTGTAGGTTCGAGTCCTACCTGAGGAGCCAA
>DYKI01000272.1 GCA_020722705.1 Chthonomonas calidirosea
CGCCCGCCGCAGGGGGCGGGGGAGACGGTGACGTAAGCCGCGAAGCGGCGGCTCGGCAGGAGCCTCGCCCTCCCCGGCGTCCTCGCCCTCCTTGCGTCGTCCTCTCCACCGTGATTGCCCGGCAGTCGCCCTTCTGCTATAATGGGCGCTCCCATGGAGGCGCGGAGATACCCTACGTTCGGGCAGGAGCTCTATCTGCGCGAGACGCTCAAGGCCGCGGCGACGCTCGTTGACACGGGCTTGCGCCGGGGCGTTTCCGAGATCATCGCCGCTTCGCTCGACCATCCGTCGCCGAAAACGCGGGCCCGGATCGCCGCCAAACTGGTCCAGCGCCTCAGATCGGGGGCCGCCGTTGCCGAGGACCGGCCCCATTTCCTGCGCCTGCTTACGGGCATAGGCGACATGTCGGTCCGTCGCGACCTGGTCTACTACGCGACCGCCCGCGCCGATCCGCTCGTCGGGGCTGTGGCCGCCGAAGTCCTGTATCCCGTCCTGATCGAGAGCGCAACGCCAAGAGGCACCCTCCGCGATGAGATGGCGCCGCATCGGGCGGGCTTGCTCCTGACCGTCGAGCCGATCGTGCCGATGGACTTCCTGCTGAGGTACGCAGGGCGGGTATGGCGATACGGAAGCCGAAGGTCGCTTCTGCTGGCGCTCCGCATCCTGCGGCAGGTCGGCATCGCGCGCACGGTGCGTATGCAGGGGGCTTCGGGAACCGTCGAGGCCATCGCTCTCTCCCCCCATGACCTCTCGCCGGCGGCGTTTCTGTGGTGCTTCATGGACGAGTTTGGCCGTTCCGTGCCTCCCACGACCGCCGACCGAGTCGAACGATCGCGATTCGCGCGTGTGTTCGTCGTTCCTCCGTCGCTGATTGATGTGCGCCTTGATCAGGCGGAGCGAGGTGGTTTTCTGCGCATGCGCAACATGGCCGGCGCACGGCGTGTCATTCCAGTGCTGACTGCAGGTGAGGCGGTTGAGCGACTGCTGCAGCTCTGACCGTTCGGCAATGTGGCGGCGCGTTATCGCGAACGTCGTTGCGATGCGTGCTGCCCCGGACGCTCGTGCCGAGGTCGTCAGTCAGGCCCTGTTCGGCGAGACCGTTCAGGTTCATGCACAGACCGGCGGATGGGCGCTCATACGCACGCCGGACGGCTATGCTGGATGGGTGAGGGCCGGATCGCTCGCTTCGCCCATATCGAGCGGCGCTCCCAGGGTCGTATCAGCGCTGCTTCAGCCCATCCTGAGCGCTCCCGATGGCGGCCAGGTGAGCCTCCTGCCGATCGGGTCCATCGTGCACGAGGCTGCGGGAGATACGTCGGGCGAGTGGGCGCGCATCGAGTTCGGCTCCTCTGCCGATGCGTACATCTCACGAGGAGCGCTGGCCGATCCGCCGTCAAAGGGCACCCCCATCGAGGCGGCGGCGCTTGTCGCCACAGCGAAAAGGCTCATCGGCGTTCCGTACCTCTGGGGCGGCAGGACCCCCTTTGGCATAGACTGCTCCGGCTTCACACAGCTCGTGTATGGGCTGCACGGTACGGTCCTGCCGCGTGACGCCTACCAGCAGGCCGCATGGGAGCGAGTCCGGCCAATCACCCGAGATGAGATGCGCGCAGGAGACCTGCTCTTCTTCGGCGGCGACGACGACCCGAGGCGTAGGGGCATCACGCATGTCGGGATGGCGCTGGATAACGGTCGTTTCATCCATGCTGCTGGAGGAGTCGGGGTGACCGTATCACGGGTCAACGAAGAGCCCTACAGGCGTCTCCTGCGGGGATGCGGGCGAGTTCAGCCCCGTTCGCTGAACGAAGGCGTCACGGCCCCGGCATGAGGGAGAGGTTAATCTTGCTCCCCGTCAAGGGCAACGGTTGTGCTCCCACGCCCGCTGCGGCGGGCGGGGGATGGGGAGAGGGGGCGGAACGACAAGGGCGGAGGGGGACGTCGCGCCTCCACCTGGGGCTCACGCCC
>DYKI01000273.1 GCA_020722705.1 Chthonomonas calidirosea
AGGTTTCCTTTGCTAACGAAAACGCCAATTAAACGGCGGATTCCTGCAATCTTTGAGTCCACTGAAAAGACTCCAAAAACTTAACGCGAAGCCGCCAAGGCGCAAAGTAATCGCTGCCACCGCCATCCATCACGGCCTGACCCTGGTCACGACCAACCCCAGGCATTTTCCCATGCCCGAACTGGACCTGCAAACGGCAGATGATGTGGGTAATCTTTCGCCGCGGCAATAGCTCATCAAAACTGCATAAAAGAATCCTTCCGTCTAATCCTTGGGAGGTATAATCAGCAAATTTAATTTCCACATGTTGGAGGAAACTATGTCTCATATCGTTGACCAGGTTTCATTTGGCGCCATCGTCCAGGTGCGCGACCGGCTGCTGGACCAGCAGGCGCAGGGCCGCAAGGTGCTGCGGCTGGAATCGGGCGACCCGTCGTTCGACATCCCCGTCCACGCCCGCGAGGCCATGGAAAAAGCCCTGCGCGACGGCCTGACCCACTACACCGCCTCGACCGGCATCCCCCCGTTGCGCCAGGCCATCTATCGCAAGGTCACGACCGAAAACGGGTTGCACATCCCGGGTCCCGATAACGTGATCGTCACCAACGGCGGCATGAACGGGCTGTACATCGTCTTCCGCGCCCTGCTCGATCCCGGCGACGAAGTCATCCTGCCCGACCCGATGTGGACCGAGATCGCCGAGAACATCAAATTGGCGGGCGGCGTGCCGGTCCCGGTGCGGCTCCGCCCCGAGGCAGGCTACCAGTACCGCCCGGCGGACATCGAAGCTGCGGTCACGCCCCGCACGAAGGCCATCTTCGTCAACACCCCGCACAACCCGACCGGCATGGTGCTGCGCCGTCCCGCGCTGGAGGCGATTGCCGCCATCGCCGAGAAACACAACCTGCTGCTGATCAGCGACGAGGCCTACGAGCACGTCATCTTCGACGGCGAGCAGCACGTCAGCCTGGGATCGCTGCCCGCCGCCCAGGGGCGCACCATCACAGTCCACTCGCTCTCGAAGACCTACGCCATGAGCGGCCTGCGCCTGGGCTACGTCATCGCCACCGACGAGTTGATCCTGGAGCGCCTCAAGAAACTGGTGCGCTGCACGATCAACGGCGTCAACTCGGTGGCCCAGCACGGCGCGGCGGCCGCCATCAACGGCCCGCAAGATGCCACCCTGGCTATGGCCGCCGAGTACCAGGCCCGCCGGGATATGCTCTTCGCCGCCCTGGAAGAATCGCCCTATCTTGTGCCGTTCAAGCCGTCGGGGGCGTTCTACCTGTGGGCGCGCATCACCCCCGACTGGCCCGGCTACCAGGGCAAGACCGACGACTGGTCCATGACCAACTACCTGATCGACGCGGCTGGCATCGGCTCGTCGCCCGGCTCGGCTTTCGGCCCGGCAGGCGAGGGACACATCCGCTTCGCCTTCTCGTGCTCCACCGACCAGGTGCGCGAAGCCGCCGGGTTGCTGCCCTCGGTGCTGCGAGCGGCCAAAGGCTAAGCGTGGATGACATCCAGCGCCTGCGCCAGCACGTCGGGCACGCGCCGATAGCGGATGCTGGGAAGCGCCGGGCGGAGCCGTGGAACCGGGAGAAGCCGTCGAAACGGCGGCCCGGCGCGAGGTCCGGGAAGAAACGGGGCTGGACCTGGGCCGGCTGGCGCTGTTCGGGGTTTACTCCGGCCCCGAACTTTTCTCCGTTATCCCAACGGCGACAAGGCTGACAACGTCACCATCATCTGCCTGGCCCGCGAGTTCACCGGCGCAGTGACCCTCGACGGGAAACACACCGAATGGCGCTGGTTCGCCCGCGAAGACATCCCGGCAGACATCAGCCCGCCGATCATCCCGGTAATCGAAGCATGACTCCACTGCAAAAAGGTCGAAATCTTTAACGCTAAGACGCCGAGCCGCAA
>DYKI01000274.1 GCA_020722705.1 Chthonomonas calidirosea
GCCAGGAACTCTTTTCGGGGAACCTGCGTCATACGGATGTTTCACAAACATCTCAAAGGAGAAAAAATGCGTACCAAATCTTTACTCATCCCTGCCTTACTGGTCATGGCGGTTGCCCTGAGCGCCTGCGGGCCTTCTTCGGTCTCCTATAACGGCGCACCCCCCGCCCGGACGCTGAACGTCAACGGCGTGGGCGAGGTCAGCCTGACCCCCGACATCGCCTATATTTACATCGGCGTCCACACCGAGGCTGCCACCGCCGCCGAAGCCGTGCAAGACAACAACAACCAGACCACCACGGTCATCCAGGCGCTCAAGGATGCCGGGATCGCTCCCAAAGACATCCGCACCAGCAATTTTTCAATCTGGCCGATGGACAGGTACGACCCGCAGACCGGGACGCCGACCGGCGAGAAGACCTATTCGGTGGATAACACCGTTTACGTGACCGTGCGCGACCTGGCCGAACTGGGCGGTATCCTCGACGAGGTGATCGCCGCCGGGGCCAACACCATCAACAGCATCCAGTTCGACGTGGCCGACAAGACCGAGGCGCTCAAACAGGCCCGCGAAGCCGCCGTCAAGAACGCCCGCGAACAGGCCGAAGAACTGGCCGGTTACGCCGGGGTGGGGCTGGGCGCCATCCAGAACATCTCGTTCTACGACAGCCTCCCCTCGCCGCTCCTGGACGCGTATGGCAAGGGCGGCGGCGGTGTGGCGGCTGGAGCAGCCGTCCCGATCCAACCGGGCGAGATGACCCTGCAAGTCACGGTCAGCATCACCTACGAGATCAAATAGCCCTATTTCCTCCCTCAGGGCCATCCCCCGTCCACAAGGATGGGGGATGTGCTTTTAACCTGTATAATCAGCCCATCCCAAACAGGAGGCAAACGATGTTAAAAGTTGGATATATCGGACTGGGGCTGATGGGCAAGTCCATGGCGCGCAACATCCTCAAGGCCGGGTTCCCGTTGACGGTCCACAACCGCAGCCGGGCCGCGGTGGATGAACTGGCCGCCGAGGGCGCCCTCGCGGCCGATTCGCCCGCCGAGGTCGCCGCGCAGGTGGACGTGATTTTCACCAACCTGCCCGATTCGCCGGATGTGGAACAGGTCGCGCTGGGGCCGGGCGGGATCGTCGAAGGCGCGCACCCGGGCCTGGTCTTCGTGGATAACTCGACGATCAAACCCGGGACCTCGCGCCTGGTCGCCGCCAAACTGGCCGAGCGCGGCGTCCTCAGCCTCGACGCGCCCGTCTCCGGCGGCGACATCGGCGCCAGGAACGGCACGCTGACCATCATGGTCGGCGGCCCCCCCGAAGCGCTGGAGAAGGTCATGCCGGTGCTGCAAGCCATGGGCAAGAGCATCACCCTGGTCGGCGAAAGCGGCGCAGGGCAGATCGCCAAAGCCTGCAACCAGATCATGGTCGCGGCCCAAATGGTCGCCATGGGCGAACTGCTCATCTTCGCCAAAAAGACCGGGGCCGACCCGCAGAAAGTAGTCCAGGCGATCAAAGGCGGCGCGGCCCAATGCTGGACGCTGGACGTCAAGCCGCCGCGCTTATTCGAGGACAACCGCGCCCCCGGCTTCAAGGCCTACATGATGGAAAAAGACCTGGGCATCATCCTCGAAACCGCCCGCCAATACGGCGTCCCGCTCCCCTCGGCCGCGGTAGACGCCCAACTCTTCAACGCCATGCTCGAAATGGGCATGGGCGAGTTGGACAATTCGGCGGTGCTGGGCGTGATCGAAAAGCTGGCCGGGACGAACCTGCTCGACTGATCCTTTTTACGTCTCACTTTTTACGCATTACGCAACAGATAAAACGTAGCGCGGCATTCCCTTCGGCTTTGCTCAGGGCAAGCATGCCGCAACCAAAGGCGATATCAATATCGCGCTACAAAATCTTCGCGATTGCGACAG
>DYKI01000096.1 GCA_020722705.1 Chthonomonas calidirosea
GCGCGGGAGAGGGGACAACGGCAACGGCGCGCGTGCAGAGTCTCCTCTCCCGCGCTCGGCACGTGGTGGACGACCGGGGTTTATCATGCGCGGGAGAGGAGACATTCGGCTCGGCGGGAGCCTCGCCCTCCCACGGTGCCTCGCCCTCCCGATGTCCCACGTTCCGGCGGGGAGCCGTTACCCTCGCCCCCCGGGATGGCGCGGGCACAGGCGCAAGTCAGACGATCCATCCTCGACAGCCCATTTCCTGCAGGGTCTCGATGAACTCATCGCCCAGCACAAGGAGAGCGGTCGAAAGGGCGTCGGCATCGGCTGCAGAAGGCCCCTGGACGACAGCAGTACGGGACTCGGCTGCGGGCCTGCCCGAGCGCGGGTCCATGACATGCCCGATAGCGCCCTGCATCCGGCCATGCTGCGCCGATACGCCCAGCGCACTGTCCATCAGCTCAACGGTAAGCGGTGATGGACAGTCGGACTGCGCCCCCTGCAGACCGATCTTCCAGGGGCGCCCATCGGGATCGGGCCCTATGGCCACTATGGAGCTCGTCCCGCCATGGATCAGCGCGCCGCCGACACCGCACTCCCGCAGGATCGCGGCGGCCTCATCGAGTGCGTAGCCCTTGCCGATGGCGCCCAGGTCCAGCTTGATGCCGTCCCCGGCGAACCTCACGGTGCGCTCGACCGGGTCAAGGGTGAGGGCTTGCATGTCGGGCAATGCCGAGACCGACAAGGCGCCCCTGTGCTCAGGGAGCGCGCCCCTGAAGCCGTAGGCCTCCATCATCGTGCCGACGGCGACATTGAAGGCTCCGTGGGTTGCCGCCGTCAGCGCCTGACACCGTGTGAGAAGGTTGAACAACCTCGGTTCGACGCGAACGGGCTCACGGGCGGCGCGCCGGTTGATGTCGGCGACGTCGCTGGACGGGTCGAAGGCGCTGAGTTGGGCGTGGAGGCGTTCAATCTCCTCCAGCGCCTCGCGGGCGGCGGCCTGAAGGTGATGCTCCGGTCCGCCCCATACGGCGACCTCGAACCTTGTGCCCATGGCATGGCAGAAGGCCCGAGCGAGCATGGAAGCTATGGAACGAATGGGACGCATGCGCAGGGGCGATTCATGAATCGCCCCCACTGCGTTGGCGGTCTTAGCCCCAGTACTTGCGGGTCTTGGGGTCGAAGTGCATGGTCTTGCCGCGGCGGTACGCCATCTCGCCGAGGGAGATCATGATCTGAACGCGGAGCGCCAGCTCGATGTTGCAGTTGGGCACGCCGCCTTCGCGGATGCACTGCAGGAAGTTCTTGTGGTGCTGCTCGATGCTCTCGCCGGCTCCCTCGACGGGCTCCTCGCCGAACTCCACCTCTTCGGCCCAGACACGCTCGGGGCGAATCTGGACGCCCGATCCGCCGAAGTACAGCGTGGCCTTGTTGCCCCGGATCATGTCCTGCCAGCCCTGCTCGTTGATCGTCGAGCCCAGGAGCATCATGGTGCAGCCCTCGGCGAAATCAACCTGGATGGTTGTGAAATCGGGCACTTCACGATCCACCTTCTTCGTTTCCGGGTTGATCTTCTGGACATAGAGGCCGCCCATGGACGACACGCGCGACGGGAAGCCGCCCATGCCGCTCTGAGGCAGGGCCATGGCTATCGCGAGCGGATGCAGACGATGCGGGAAGAGGTCGCCCATGATGCCGTTGCCGTAGGCCCAGTACTTGCGCCATCGGAAGTAGCGGTCGGGGTCCCACGCCCTGGGCTCCTTGCCCATTCGGAACACGTCCCAGTTGATGTAGCCGTCGCCGGTGGCGTTTGGGCCAGCATCTTTGTCAATCGTATAGTAGTTCCACTCACCCGCCTTGCCGTTGCGGCAGTAGCTGCCCTGGGCCTGAACGAGGTGCCCGATACGCCCTTCCTTGACGACTTTGCCGGCCACATGCCACTTGGGATCGGAGCATCCCTGCGAGCCGACCTGGACGAGCTTCTTGGTCTTCTTGGCGGTGTCGTAGATGGCGTAGGCCTCCTCTACGGATCGGCACATGGGCTTTTCGATGTAGACGTGTTTGCCGGCCTCCATGGCCGCGATGGCGATGGGAGCATGCCAGTTGTCCGAGGTCGCAATCCAGACGGCGTCAATGTCCTTCATCTCGAGGAGCTTGCGGAAGTCTTCGAAAGCGGCCTTGTCGGTCAGCCCGCAGAAGCCCTGAGCATTCTTGACGCGCCGACGGTAGATGTCGCATACGGCGACATTGGCGGTGTTGTTGTCTTCAGCATTCTCTTTGAGCAGACGGACGTGGGTCATGCCCTGGCCGCCGACGCCGACGAAACCGATGTTGATCCGTTCGTTGGCCCCCAGAACGCGCGAAGGCGCTACTGCGAATGCGGAGCTCTTGGCGACGGTCGCCCCGGCCACGGTGGCGACGGTTGCTGCCGCCGCGGACTTGATGAGCTCGCGCCGTGTCGCGCCTTGTGCATTGTCGCTGTTCATCGTATCATGTCACTCCTTCCACCGGCCTGCCGCCGGCATGGATATCCTGGCTGCGAGCCTGGCCGGCGCTCGCCCTTCAGAGCTTCAGCGAATCGGCAGGGATCTCAACGCGCCCGCCGCTGAGACACGCTTCATGCGCCCGGACGGCGACGACGTTGGCCTGAAAGCCGATTTCAGGCGTTGCAGCGGGTTTGGTTCCGGTGCGCACGCTGTTCAGGAACGCCTCGACCGACTGATAGAGCGCCGACTTGCTGACATCGGTGCCGACCTTGCCCGGCTCCTTGCCCTGGCTCATGAGCTTGGTTGCGTCGGCGACCAGCGCGATGCCGTTCTCGTCGCCGTACTTGTCCTTGCGGGCGTACACTTCCCACCCGAGCAGCGGGGAGTCGGTCTCCTTGTACATCCAGCCCCGCTGATCACGGATCATCATGGCGAACGCCGGCCCGAGGATGATCTCATACGAACCGTCGAACGAGTTGTTGAGTGTCGCATCGTACATGAGCCGGATCCCCGAGGGGTACTCGAGAAGGCACTGGATCGTGTCGGGAACCTCCATGCCGTCCTTCGATGCGGCATTGGCGAACCCCGTTACGGCGACGGGCAGCTCCTTGAGGTACCACGAGATCACGTCGAACTGGTGGATGCCTATCTCACCGGGCAGACCCGACGACGACTCCTTGAAGATGCGCCAGCTCAGCTCCTTCTCGCGGGCGGGAGTGGGAGCCGCGGCGCGCCACGAGGTCTTGCGGTGCCACTGTGCCCTGGCGCCGACGGGCTTGCCCATGTCGCCGAGGAACGTTCGGGCATGGTTGTGCATCTTGTTGGCTCGGTACTGGAGCCCGGCCTGGAAGATGGTCTTGGCGGCGGCTCCGGCCTGCGCTATGGCACGGGCGTCCTCAATCGAGCTCGCCAGCGGCGCTTCACAGTAGACGTGTTTGCCCGCCTGGAGGGCGTCCAGGACGATCTGCTTGTGCAGATGCGACGGCGTCGCAACGTAGATGGCCTTGACACCCGGCATGGCGAGGACAGCCTTGTAGTCAGCCTCGAACTTGGCGTTTGGAGCGATCGTCTGCGCTCGCTTGACGTACGCCTCGGAGGTGTAGGAATCGCAGATTGCGGCAACGGGAGCGTTGGGCAGCTTGCCCAGCGCGGTCAGGATCTCGCGCCCGCGCAAGCCCAGGCCGATCACGGCGCAGGTTACCGGCGGTCCGGCAGTCGCCGGCTGCTGCCCGGCAGCCTGAGGTTCCGCGTGAAGTTCCTCAACCATCAACCCCATGGTCAAGCCGGTCAAAGCTGCTCCCATGAGGAAATCGCGACGATCGATACCTTGCTTGTCTGACATTGCTGCCCTTCCTGCGTCGCCACCGTTGGAGACGCCCGATTTCGTCCGCTCATTGTACCTTGCGTCATCCCGCACGAACCGGTCGGTGCCGGAATGCCGATGTTTGGACGCACGACACCACTGGCTTGTTGCAGCCATTGCCGCGTCGCGGAAGCCCGGGACTCACAGATGGCGCAGGATAACCCCGAGACTCTCCTGATCGAGCTCGTTGATGTTGGGGAACTCGATCCGGTTCCCGTCAACATCCGTCACGAGCACCCGTGTCGCCGTCAACTCCTGCAGGTTGTCGCGCAGGCTGCGGACGATCACGTGGCGAGGGCCGCGCGTGGTCTCCACATCCCAGTAGACCGCGCCGAACTCCACCTTGACCTTCTTGACCTCCGTCACTACCGGCACGAAGTACCGCATCTCGATGTCCTCGGCCAGAATGCGCTGCGACTCCTCGTCCAGCAGCGCCGGGTCATACAGAATCCCGATGTCCTTGCCTGCGCCGTCGAGAAACCCGATGTAGTGGTCCGGATCGGTGACCGGGAAGGCGCGGGCTGGATTGGCGCGCGTCCACGAACGATCCCCGGCGATGGTCAATCGCGTTAGCCCGCCGATGCGCCGAAGCGTTGTCTTCGCAGGGTCCAGGACACGCAGGTCGAAGCTGTCGAGGGGCGCGGGCGCGGATTGCCCTTCGTCTCGATCCACTTCGCGCTCAACCACTTCGGCGCTCGTCCCGTGAGTGGCCGCAGAGAGTTCAGACGGCACGGATGCGGTTCACCTCCGTCTGGATGTTGACAAGGTTGGCATAGACTCCGTCCAGCGCCATCAGCTCGTCATGGGTGCCGACCTCGACCAGTCGGCCCTCCTTCAGCACGACCAGCCGCGATGCGTTGCGCAGTGTGCTCAGCCTGTGGGCAATCGCGAATGTTGTCCGATTGGCCACCAGTCTCTGGATCGCCTGCTGGATCTGCTGCTCGGTCTCGGTATCCACGCTGGCCGTGGCCTCGTCGAGGATCAGGATCTTGGGATCGTGCAGGATCGCCCGCGCGATGCTGATCCTTTGCCGCTCACCTCCCGAAAGTCGCTGACCCCGCTCGCCCACCTGGGTGTCATAGCCGTCGGGGAACTTTAAGATGAACTCGTGGCAGTTGGCGGCCTTGGCCGCGCGCATGATCTCCTCGACCGTGGCGTTGGGTTTCGCATAGGCGATGTTGTCGCGCACAGTGCCCGGGAATAGGAACGGCTCCTGCAGGACGATGCCCAGACGGTTGCGGAACTCGGCCATATCCATGTCGCGCAGATCAACGCCGTCCACCCTGATGGCCCCGTCGGTCACGTCGTAGAACCGGCTCAGGAGGTTGATGATCGTCGTCTTGCCTGCTCCGCTGTGCCCGACCAGGCCGATCATCTCGCCGGGCTCAACCTTGAGGGTGAACTCGTCGAGCACCCGTTTTGCGCCGTCGTAACTGAAGCCGACCCGGTCAAACTCAACCGCACCGAGCATCTGCGCAGGGCGCTGCGGCTTGTCGCTCTCGGTCACATCCGGTTGTGTGTCGAGCACCTCGAACACGCGCTCGGCCGCCGTCAGTGAGCGTGTGGACCAGTCAATGACGCGCCCGAAGTCCTGGAACGGTGTATAGAACCGCATCAGATAACCGCCGAATGCGGTAAGGGTGCCGACGCTCATGACGCCATGCAGAACCTGGTAGCCGCCGTACGACCAGAGAATCAAGTAGCCCCCGGCCATCAGGAAGCCCAGGATGGGCCAGTAGATTGCCCACATGGCGTTGGCCTCGTAGCTGGCCCGGAACACATTCAGATTCCGGTCGCTGAACCTTCGGCGCTCTCGCTCTTCCTGTGCGAAGGCCTTGACGACGCGCATGCCCGACAGCGTCGTGCCGAGCGACGCATACATCTTGCTGATGCGATGCCACACATGCTGCCACTTGCGGCGCGCCCGCGGGTGGAACCATCGGTTCAGGGCGAACACGAAGATGCCGGGGGTGAGAAGGATGGCCGCAAGCTGGGCGTTCATCTTGAAGAGCATTGTGCTCGTGAATACGACGGCCAGGAGCGTGGACATCAGCCACGGGATGCCGTCGGTGAGGAAGTCCCACAGGTGGTCCGCATCGTTGGTGATGCGCGACATGACGGATGCCGAGTTCCGCTTGTCGTAGTAGCTCAGGGACAGAAGACTGAGCTGGTTGAAGACGCCGATTCGGATGTCCATCAGGACCCGTGCGCCGAGCCACGAGTTGATGCGCCTGCGCCCGTACATGCACAGAGCCATGCCCGCCTGGGTCGCGGCGAAGATGCCGACGAACCGTAACACACGACTCATGTCGGTATCGCCGGCCCTCACCTGGTTTACGACCGTGTCTACGATCCGTCCGCCTATCCATGGCGGCACGAGCTCAAGGAGCGCCTGCAAGATGATGATAAGGACGCTCAACACTGCGAGCATGGTATAGGGCTTCAGGAATCGAAACAGCCGCAGGAGTACAGCGCGCGCGTCAATGCAGGCGCGGCAGACGTCGCTTCCCTCAGGCAGCACGCGCTTGCACTTCGGACAGAGGCGTTTGCGGGGCTCGATCTTGTCGAGGATCAGGTTCTCGCCCGTTGCGAGTCTGGTGATCTGTCGCGCGACGGCTCCGGCCTCGGCCGCTACGGCGTTCGAGTACCGGATGAGCGGGATCGTTTCCTCGTCCGTCCGAACTTCGAGTGCGCCGCTGCCGACATACATTTCGGCTCTGGCGCTCCGGATGCGCGAGATGGGAATCGAATGGCGCAATGTGGCGGGCCCGGAACCGTTTGGACTGAACACGTAGACGATGCCGTTCATCACCACGAGCCACTCGGTCCCGAACGTGCCGCCGGCGATGTCCGTCTCGAGGATGACCTTCGCAGCATCTTGCCCCGAGGCTTGTGACACGCTCTCGTCGGACGGAACCGGTGCGGGGTCGGGCACACTGTCCGGCGCTAAGGATCTCAGCGCCTCGCTTACGGATGGAGGCAGTTCCTCTAGAAGTGGCATGGCGTGGTTGTCGGCACGGTGCTTCGTTTCCATTGTACCACCACCATGCGAGCGCCATCCCGAGAGGCATGCCCCGAAAGGATGGTCCACACAGACAAGACCGGTCCGGACTCACGGTCCGAGCCGGCCTGGCGCCCTGAGCTGCAGGAGCGGTTACCGAACTTGGAACTCGACCTCGCGGCGATGCGCCACAACCACACCATCCAGCGCTTCGACGACCGCGCGATACTTGCCCGAGCTCAGCGACAGCACTGCGGACCACTCGCCGTTGCGCACCCATGCTGTTCGGTTGATGCAGACCGAGCCGTTGTCCCGATACACCCGGATTCGCACGGTGTTGCCGTTCCATCGGCCCCGAAAGTCAACGCCCGATCCCGAGCGGCGTCCCGGCGGGTCCATGTGGAAGCTCATGTCATGTCGGCGGTCCCGGTCGCGTGTCCAGTCGCGATCACGATCTCGATCGTCGCAGCGCCATCGCTCACGATAGGGGTGCCATCGTGGCCGATCACCGAAGCTCAGCACGCCGTAACGGGCGTCGTAGACCGCTTGCATCCTCAGGCATCGCTCGAGGAACTCAGCCGGCACGAACGGAGCGCCGTGATGCACAGCGACGGGCCGCGAGAGCGTCTCACGCCGCGATCCCGCAATGACGGTCCAGCTATCGGCGAAGACCAGGAGGCGCTCCCAGCCCACGGATATCTCGAGTTCGCCTCGGCGGCCGTCCCAGCGGCTCCATACGCCGCCCGCCCGCAGTACCGGCTGGGCCGGGATCATCCACACTCCGCGGTCCATGTATGCGCTTTGCCGATGGCCCAGGTCCACCCTCCGGCCTTCGACCTCGACGATCAGGTTACGCGCCGAGGCCGCGGTACCGGCAGTCATGACCATCAAGCCAACCATCGCCCCGAGGGACAGAGGCGACCCCATAGTGTTTCGCAGTTTCATGGCAGTTCGCTCCTGACCGGTTGCCATTGGTCCGGTCTCTCTGTATGCAGTTCCCACCAGTCACAGGAAACGATGCCCGAGGCCGGTCGTGACGGGCCGGGACACTGCCCGCCGGTGGGGTAACCTCAATGCGTAAGGAGGACGACCATGGTCATCCTATGTGCCGCCGTCTTGGCGGGCATTGCTGCCGGTCTCGGGGGACAAGACGCCGCCTCAGCTCGAGTCACAGAGGACGGGGCGAAACTGGCGAAGCTCGCCGATGGCTTCGCCTTTACCGAGGGACCGGCGAGCGACGCGCGGGGAAACGTCTACTTCACCGATCAGCCCAATGATCGCATCCTGATTTGGACCGTTGACGGAGAGCTCAAGACGTTCATGCAGCCGTCGGGACGGGCTAACGGCATGTGCTTCGATCGTGCCGGTCGCCTCTGGGTCTGCGCCGACGAGAAGAATGAGCTGTGGGTCGTTGATATAGGGACAGGCAAACACACTGTTGCGGCAGCGGGCGACGAGCAGGGAGGGCGGCTCAATGGTCCCAACGATGTCTGGATCGCGCCCAACGACGCGGCGTACTTCACCGACCCGTTCTATCGGCGTCCCTACTGGCAGTCCGGTGTGGCCCAGCGCGATCCTCAATCGGTGTTTCGGCTGTCGCCGGACCGCAAGCGGGTCACGCGCGTCGCAGACGACCTGAAGCAGCCGAACGGCATCATCGGGACCCCCGACGGCAAGACGCTCTACGTTGCCGACATCGGGGCAGGTCGAACGTATGCCTACGACATTGCGGCAGATGGATCGCTGAAGAACAAACGCCTCTTCTGCCAGATGGGTTCCGACGGCATGACGATAGACGACCGAGGCAACGTGTACCTGACCGGACCCGGCGTTGTCGTCTTCGACCATTCCGGCAAAGAGATCCAGCGCATTCCCGTGCCGGATGAGCGGTGGACCGCCAACGTGTGCTTCGGCGGACGGGATCGCCGCACCCTGTACATCACAGCGGGAAAAGGGCTCTATTCGATCCGCATGCGCACCAGGGGAGTCGACAGTCAGCAGCTCCCGCGCAACGCGCTGGGGCTGCCGCACCTTGGCTGCATGGAAGGAGTACCGTCCTGAACCCACTCGGAACGTTTCGAACGCGCCCTGTCGGCCCAGACGCCGAACGCCTGGCGACTTGCCGGCGGCAACGCCGCTCTCGGTTATCGCCGTGCCCACCGCTGCTGGGATGCAGATCGTGGCCTCCGTGTTGGGCGGCACCAGGACCTCCATTCGCAGTCCAGCGCCTATGCGGCGCCACTTAACCTCGATGCGGCCCCTAATCGAGGCATACCACCCCTGTGCCCACTCCAGTTGCTCGGTTACGCCGGGCTTGACGATGAACGCCGCGTAGCCCGGTCGGGACGGGTCGGGCCGGATACCCGCCACGCCTTCCATGAACCACTGGCCGATGGAGAGGAACGAGCTGTGCAGGAGCGAATGGACGCCGTCCCACTGCTCCCAGATCGTGGTCGCCCCCTGCTTGAGCATGTATCCCCAGCTCGGGTAGTCGGTCTGGCGCGTCATCAGGCACACAAGGTCATCGCGGCCCATAGCCAGTAGTTGCTGGATGAGGAAGTAGGTTCCGTGGATACCCGTGTCAATGTGGCCGCGCTTGACGGTCTCGATCTCGCGCACGAGGTTGGCCTCAACGCCCGGGCGGAGGCTGGCGGGCGTAACGCCGGTCAGCAGCGGCAGGGCCAGGTTGAGCTGTCCGCCTGCGGCGTAACTCCGCTCCTCCGGGCGATAGAAGCGGGCGTGGATGGCAGCGGCACAGGCGTCGGCCCGAGCGCCGTACTTCCTGGCGTCGGCTGCATGGCCCAGCAGAGCGGCAATGCGTGCGGCAATGCGCAGAGTGTAGACGTGGTAGCAGTTGTTGAACATCAGAGTGGAGAGGTCATCCACGCGGTTGGCACCCTGGTCGCGCCCCGGCGGCACCCAGTCGCCCAGGAAGTCCCACGCGCCTCCCCATTTTTCGAGCAGGTTGGCGCGCGTGTGCGATTCGAGGAAGGCGAGCCAGCGGCGCATGGTGGGAAAGTTGGCGGCCAGCGCTCCGGTGTCCCCGGTGGCCCGATAAAGGGCCCAGGGCAGGGTCACGCAGATGCCGCTCCAGGCAGGTCCGCCTCCTCCGTTGTACGTGGGCGCCGTATACGGCAGGTCGCCGTCCGGCTGCTGAACGTCGCGCCAGTCCTGCAGCCACTTGGTGTAGAAGGCGCCCATGCCGTAGTTGCGCAAGGCGGTTTCCATGGTGGCATGGGCATCGCCACCGTAGCCCATCCGCTCGCGATGGGGACAGTCCACGGTGTAGCCGCTGATGCTGAGCGACTCGAACGTATGAAGCGTAGTGTCGTAGATGCGGTTGAGCAGTTCGTCGGAGCATCGGAAGCCGGATGCCCTCTTGTATGAGGTTCGAACCAGCCAGCCGTGGATGTCCTCTTGCTCCGGTGCGCGGTCAATGCCCTTGACGGTGATCCAGCGGCCCGCCACGTAGTTGAACCTGTTTCTGAAGAGCCCCGAACCGTCCGGACCGATCACCGCTTCGTTCTTCTGGCCATAGGTGACCTCATCCGCCGGCCGCTCCGAAACGGTGATCGTTGCCAGGCCTCCCGGCGCACCGTGCAGGCCAATCGAGAGCCAGCCGCTGAAGTTGACTCCCATATCTATGCGCCAGCCTCCAGGACAAGCCTCGACTGCAACGGGACGGATCAGCCGGACCTGCAGGTTGGGTTCGATCATCTCTGCAGACAGGGTTACGCGCAGGTCGTGCACTTGCACGGGCGCCCAGTCGGGTGCGGCCTCGGTGGCCTCAGCGCACCAGCCCGGAGGCGCGTCGGGCGTTTCCACGCGCTCGCCCCCGTGGGTCGGAAAGCGGCCTATGGCCCAGACACCAGAGGCCCGGCATTGCCATGCGGCATCGGTCACCAGCGTTGTCTTTCCTTTGGTGGTCCACGCGTCGAGTCGGGCGATTACGAGCGGGTGGTGCGGCTGTCGGAACCGGTTGAAGCCACCCCAGCCCGAGGCGATCCAGAGCCCCACCGTGTTGCGGCCTGCGTGAAGATACGCCGCCACATCGTAGGTAACCGCTCGGACCCGCTTGCCCATCTCGCTGATGCTGGGACTGAGGACGGCATCGCCAACGCGTCGGCCGTTGATCCAGAGCTCATGGAACCCGAGCGAGCCCACCGTCATCTCGGCACGTACGGGCTTGGCGGGCAGGTCAAACGTACGGCGGAGCAGCGGCGCGTTGCGTCCGGGACCGGCCGGCATCGGGCCAGGTCCGATCCAATCGGCCGCCCAGTGATCGCGCTTCAGCAAGCCCATGCTCCATTTCGCGGGAGCGCTCCATGCCGATGGCCGACCGGCCTCGTCCCAAATGCGCACCTTCCAGTAGGCTTGCCTGCGCGACGTCAGCGGTCGTCCGGCGTAGGGGACAAAAGCGCTGCGGTTCGACCGAACGATGCCGCTGTCCCAGAGGTCGCCTTTGCCGGCCGAAAGCGCCGCCGAGCTGGCTGCAACCAGAATCCGGTAGGCCGACTGACGGGCGCCACGCCGCTCCGGACGGCTGCTCTCGATGGTCCACGTCAGGCGCGGGCGCAGCGTGTCAATGCCCAGAGGGTTGGTCAGATACTCGCAGGTCAGTCGGACAGGCCGGAGAGGCGACGCAGCAGGTGCGGCAGGCGCGTGACCTACAGCGAGGGTGAGAAGGCAGGTGAGGGAGGGCAGCATCGAGACTCCTTTGGCAGGCGGACATGCCGGGCTGGACCGCGACCATCGGGCGAAGCATACCCCACAGAACCTGCGGCTTAGCGACCGAGGTTGACCGTGCGCTGAGCGGTCGGTTACAATCGGCCTCTCATGGTCGGCAAGGAGGGCTACCACATGGTGAACGCCGCGATACTGGGCGCATCGGGCTATGGAGGCGGCGAGCTGCTGCGGTTGCTGAACGGGCATCCGCACGTGAATATCACGATTGCGACATCCCGCACGTACGCGGGCAGACCGGTTCACGACGCGTTTCCCGGTGCCGCCAAGCGCATCGAGGCGACGTTCACCGAGGCGGCAGAGCCTGAGGACCTGGCGCGCTGTGATGTGGTTTTACTCGCCCGTGACAACGGCATTGCCATGCGCGAAACGCCTGCGATCCTCGAAGCCGGCTGCAAGGTGATTGACCTCAGCGCCGACTTCCGCTTCCGTAACACGTCAGTGTACGAGCGCTTCTATAAGGGTCCGCACGCCGCGCCGGAACTGGCTCGCGAGGCGGTCTATGGCATGCCGGAGCTGCATAGAGAGGCCATCCGGCCCGCGCGCATCGTGGGCAATCCGGGATGCTACACAACGGCGGCCATCCTGGGGCTTGCCCCTCTGCTGGCGATGGATCGCGCCGAGCGAACGGTGGACCTCACTTCGCTGATCGTGGACGCCAAGTCGGGAGTATCGGGCGCCGGGCGGAGCCGGTTCGGCCTGCCGACACACTTCAGCGAGGCCAACGAGAACGCCCGAGCCTACAATATCGCCGGAGCCCATCGGCATACCCCGGAGATCGAGCAAGAGCTCTCCCATGTCGCGGGGCAGGAGGTCGTCATCAGCTTCACGCCGCATGTGGTCCCGATGACGCGCGGAATCATCGCAACCTGCTACGCGACGCTTGTCCGCGACATCTCGACCGATGACCTGCTCGCGGCCTACAGAACCTTCTTCGCCGACGAGCCGTTCGTCTACGTCACCGACGGCCTGCCCGAAACGAAGCACACGCTGGGTACGAATATGCTTCACATCGGGCTTCGGGTGGACGCCAGAGTGCGACGTGTCATCGTTGTTTCGTGCCTCGACAACCTGGGCAAGGGTATGGCCGGCCAGGCAGTGCAGAACATGAACCTGATGTTCGGGCTGCCCGAAACCGCGGGCCTCGAAGCCCCGGCGATCTGGCCATGAGGACGTGTGGAATGAACCGGCTCGGCGGGAGCCTCATGTTCCCCGACGGAATGCCCCGGTGGTTGAGTAGCTCGGCGTGGGGATTGCATCATGCAAGCTGGTCGCCCGTTCCGTTCGTGCCGTGCGTGCTGTTACCCCCGCCCCCTTGGGCGGGCGGGGGCAAGGGGGAGGGGGGACGATGGTGCACAGCCCTCACCCAACCTCTCCCGCG
>DYKI01000097.1 GCA_020722705.1 Chthonomonas calidirosea
GCGACCCGGCAGTTCCGAGAGGGCTTCGGCGACGGGGAGTCCGGGCGCGTGCAGCCGCCTTACTCAGCCCCCGGACCGGCCTCCCGGGCGCGGGCCCGAAGCTCCGCAGCCGATAGAGCCCGCTTGTAGATGCGCACTTCATCGAGCAGGCCGGTGAAGAACGCCCTGTGGTCCTCTTCGTAGGAGCCCAGATGCAGCCGCAGCTCGCTCGGCTGGATCGGTCCGGGACGGTCCATGGTCGCCACCTCACGCCCGTCCACATACAGCCGCATCGTCTTGCCGTCGAAGGTGCCGGCCAGATGCACCCAGCGCCCCAACGGCAGCGGATCAGGCCCTGTCAGGTGGTGGCTCCACTCGGTGAGCGGTATCTGGAAACACGGCTTGTCGTCCACGAGCCCCATACGGTAACCGGTGGTCACGCCGCCCTGCAGCACCCTGTTGATCATCCAGTTGTTCGACTGTCCGCGGCGATCAGTCTTGACCCAGCACTCGAGCGTCAACGCATCCCGGGCAGAGAGCAGAGGATTGGCGGGGACGGCTGCGCATCCGCCGTCGCATACGAGCGCCTTGCCGACGACACCGCGGGTCCGTTTGGCCTTCCGCAGCATGCCGCCCAGCCGATGCCCCGCATAGTCCAGCGCAACGTCCGAGTCGTCGGGCTCATCGAACGTCCACCACGCGACGAGACCGGGATCCTCATGCCCTGGTTTCGTGACCTTCCGGGAGCACTTTCGTCGGAGCTCGGCGTCGGCCTGCATGTGCTTCCGATAGGCCATGTCGTACGGCCCCATGCCGATATCTTCAGGGATCAGGTCCTCATGCGGCTCGGGCGCATCCGAGAACACACGCCGAACGGCATCGAGATAGCCGAAACCGTACTCCCGATACGGCGCAATGTAGTGTCCCTCGCCCCATTCGTTCCAGTTGTCGAGGAGGAGCATGCGGCTGCCGAGCTGACCCGGTGGCAGCCCCCTGGCGAAGTCCTTCGCCTTGCGCAGCAGCGTCTCGAACTGGGGCGGCGGTATCTTCCAGATCGTTCCCTCGTCGTGCCATCCGCTCCACGCCTGCGATACGGTGATGACCTGGGGGATGGGCGAGGTCTCCTGGGTCTTCCGGATGTAATCCATCTGCGCCGCGATGGATTGCTCGGGCGTCGGGTTGTTCGGCACGTACCAACAGTAGGCGAACGTGTAGTCGAGGCCCAGGCTCTGCATCAGGTCGAAATGTCTCCGATCCACTCCCCGGTACTCGCCCAGCAGCCAGAGCCCTTCGAAACCGGCCTTTCGGCATGCCTCCCGCATGAGCCCGAATGCCCGCCGCACATTCTCCACGCTGCCAAGGTCGTCCACCAGGAACTCGGGCCGATAGATGAACAGCAGCGGCTTGCCGTCCACCTTGAGGTAACTCGGGTGCTTGAAGTAGTTCTCGATCCAGAACGGCAGGAGGTTTTCCATCAGGTCCCGCTCATCGGCCACGCCTGCCTGACCACGCGACTGGTTCTCCCACATGATCGTGAACTTCATATGACGGGCAAACCGGGACTTCAGGAGACCCTCGTGGATGGCAGAGCCGAACCGCTGCTTCACCGGACCTCCCTGACCGTCGCGGTACCAGCAGTAGATGAAGAAGTTGATCCCGTGTTCGACGGCCCACTTGGTCTCCCAGTCGGACACCTCGGGATTCGCCTGATCGTAGAAGCCGAGTGCGGGTGTTCGCTCAGGATGCTTCAGGACATTGGCCCACATGAAGGGCTTGTCGGCCTCCCACAGGGGGCAGTTGTGCGCGCCCACAAGCATGTCGGTCTTGACGGGCTTGGGTTCGGGAATGTACGACAGGCGGCGCACGGGCACGGGCTTCTCGAACCGCACGGTCGTCACCACCCGGGAGGGCGAGGCTCCCGCCGAGCCGTCGGCGACCTCGCACGCCAGCGCATACTCGCCAGGACGCTCGGCCTCGACCGTCCACATGAACGACCTCTCCCATGCATCCTCGATGACGCCTCTGGCGCCTGCCGTACCCTTCACAATCCGCACACCTTTGGGCACGATCAGGCGCGCCGTTACGGTCCGCTTCGTCTGGGTGTGATTGGCGATCACAGCCGCCACCCGGACCGGTCGCCCGACCCTGCAGATGGGCGCAACCGGCAGGAAGCTGCGAATCTCGATCGCCGGCGGAGCCGAGGCCGCGGTTGCCGCCGCGAGCAGGCAGACCACGAGGCAGCCAATCAGTGCGCGCGCAATGTCCATGATGATCCTTCCTTGCCGCCGGTCGCCGCCCTGCAGCGTCCCTGCGCGGTGCCTCTCCTATTGTACAGGGTGGCGCAACCCACGTCGGGCACCCGCCCGCCTTGGATTTCGATACGCGCCATGCGCAGGTCCTGCCATCCCGGGACGCTGATCTCGCCACCGCATGGTGGTCCCATCTCGCGCAAGCCGCCACTCAATCCCCGGCGGGCGGCGGCCCAGGACGGGTAAGTGCACAGGGAGGTGCGTTCGGGCCCGATGCCGAACTACGCCGCGTGCATCGCGCGGTCCATGGCCGCGCCACGGAGGCAGCGACATGCAAGATGATCATAGAACCGACCGGAGGACGTTCCTGAAGAGGGTCGCCTCGGCGGGAGCCGGGATGGGAGTGTTCAGCATCATCCCCGCCTCGGCGCTGGGGAAGGCGGGCCGCCCGGCACCCAGCAGCAGGATCACCATCGGGTGCATCGGCTTGGGCGGAATGGGCAGCGGGAACATGGGTACGTTCCTCGGTCAAGCGGACGTCCAGGTCGTCGCCGTGTGCGACGTTGACCGCAACCACCTGGAGCGCGCCCGCAACGCCGTCAATCGCCACTATGGCAGCCAGGACTGCCGGGCGTACAAGGACTTCCGTGAGCTTCTGGCCAGAGGCGACCTCGACGTCCTTTCGCTGGCAACGCCCGACCACTGGCACGCCGTGCCGGCTGTGATGGCGATGGACGCCGGCCTCGATGTGTATGGTGAGAAGCCCATATCGCACTGCCTGATGGAAGGCCGAGCCATGGCCGACGCCCAGAAGCGCAACGGGCGCATCTGGCAGACGGGCAGTTGGCAGCGTTCGGTGAGCCATTTCCGCTTCGCCTGCGAGCTTGTGCGCAACGGAAGGATCGGCAAAGTCGTCCGCATCGAGGTCGGATTGCCGACGGGAAGCCCGTCCGGGCCGGTGACCTTCAAGGACCCGCCACCCGAGCTGGACTACGACTTCTGGGTCGGCCCATCGCGCTGGCTGCCGTACTGCGACAACCGAACACACTGGAACTGGCGATGGCAGCTCGACTTTGGCGGAGGCCAGCTCATGGATTGGATCGGGCACCATGGCGACATCGCTCATTGGGGCATGGGTTGGGATGCCACAGGACCCGTCGAAGTTGAGGGCAGCGGTGAGTTTCCCACCTCTGGAATCTGGGATGCCGCGACAACCTACTATTTCGTGGCCAGATACCGCGGCGGCGTCGAGATGCACGTGGCCAACGGAGGCAACAGGGGTATCAAGGGTGGAACCAGGTGGATCGGCGCGGACGGTCGCTGGATCTGGGTGGATCGTGGTGGGCTCGATGCCAACCCGAAGAGCATCCTGCGAGAGCGCATCGGCCCCGATGAGGTGCGCCTGTTCCGAAGCCCCGGGCACCATCGGGAGTTTCTCGATTGCGTAAAGTCGCGCCGACCGACCACAACACCTGCCGAAACCGCCCACCGATCAGCTTCGATCGGCCATCTCGGCCAGATCGCGATGATCACAGGCCGGAAGATACGATGGAACCCCGACACGGAGCAGATACTGAACGACCCGACCGCGTCGCGCATGTTGTCAACGCCCATGCGGGCGCCGTGGCGGCTGTAGGATCGAAAGGAGACAGAACTTCATGAGAAGTCGAACTATGGCCGCTTGCGCGCTGCTCGCCCTGGCATCGTGCATCGCGCTTGCGCAGGACGATCCTTATGCGCGCCTTCGCTCGTATGACTATCAGGAGCGAGCCGCACTCGCCGCGATCCAGCGTGAAGTGGTCTCTGCCAAAGGAGCCCCCGCCAAACTTGCGCCCATCGAGGCGAAGCTGTTGACCGTGCTCAAGGACCCGAACGCCACCTTCGGCGGCAAGCAGGAGGCGTGCAAGTTCCTCTCGTCCATCGGAACCGCTCGAAGCGTGCCCACGCTTGCGGCCATGCTCAAAGGGGACCGGAACCACGCCGATGCCGCCAGATATGCGCTGGAGCGCATCACGGGTCCGGAGGCAGGAGCCGCCCTTCGCGCGAGTCTGGCGACATCAAAGGGAGGCGTCCGGATCGGCGTGATCAACAGCCTCGGAGTCAGGCGCGACACAGCATCCGTTCGGCCTCTGGCCGCACTCGCCGCGGGTCGCGACCCGGACGTCAGGGCGGCCTCTCTCGACGCATTGGGCAGCATCGGGTCCGAATCGGCGCTTGTCGCCCTGCAAACGCTCAAGCCTCGCGACGTCGGCGTGATGCGGGCCATGCTCCGTTGCGCATCTGTGCTTGCTCGATCGGGCAAGTCTGCCCGCCCCGCCCAGTTGTACGCCTCTCTGGCGGGACCAGGCAAGCCCCGCAGCATCCGCGTCGCCGCCATGCGGGGTCTGGCAGCGGTTCGGGCATCGCAGTCGCTCGCCGTCGCCATGGGCGCCCTGAAGGACAACGACGCCTATGTCCAAAGGAGCGCAGCCCGCATCGTCGCTCAAGCCGGCGATGCGGCCGCCACGCAGAAGGCAGTGGCTGCGTTTCGCACGCTCCCGCCCGATGCCCAAGTTGCGCTCCTGGCCGGATGGGGCGGGCGTCGCGAAGTCCGTGCCGCCGATGCCGCGATCGCTGCCGCCCAGTCGCCCGCTCCCGAGGTGCGTGCTGCGGCCATCAAGGCGGCAGGGCGGATCGGCGGAACCCGAGCGGTTCCGGTCCTTGCCGACATCGCAGCAGCGAACGTCCCGGAGTCCGATTTGGCGCGTCAGGCGCTTGCCGACATGCAGGGTGCTCAGGCTGCTCAGGCAATCCTGCGGTTGGCCCAAACAGGCAAGCCGGAAATGCGCTCGGCGCTGATGGCCGTCCTGGCCGAACGACCCGGCGACGCATCCGCCAGGGCGCTGCTCACAGGTATGCGTGATGCGGAAGTCCCGGTTGCCGTTGCGGCTCTGCGCGGCCTCGGAGCCTCCGGCGGCGCTGCCGAGATTGCGCCCCTTGCGACGATGCTGGTCGGCTCAACCAATGATGAGGTCAGGGATGCCGCAGGCCGCGCGGTCGTGGCGTGCGTGCAGCGTTCGGGCGAACGGGAAAGCGCCATCGCGCCCGTTGTCGCGGCGCTGTCAGGCGCATCCACGTCGGCGACGGTTGCCTCGCTTGGAGTCCTGGCCGAGATCGGAGGCGATCGGGCGCTGGCGGAGCTCGTCAAAGCATCCTCATCGCAGTATCCGGAAGTCAAACGCGCAGCAGTTCGTGGCCTTGCCGAGACGTGGGCCGACTCGGCCCCGTTGCCGACCCTGCTCGCCATCGCCAGGAACGACAGCGCGCCGGCTATACGGATCATCGCCCTCCGTGGGTATATCCGGCTCGTCGGTCAGGACGGGGACATGCGGGCCGACAGGAAGGTGGACGCACTCCGGCAGGCCCTTCAGGCGGCAGCCAGGCCCGACGAGAAGCGGCAGGCATTCGGCGTGCTCCGCGACTGCCGCATCGAATCAGCCGTTGGCGTGCTTGCCGGCTATCTGAGCGACGCCGAACTGGGCTCCGAAGCAGCCGAGGCCATCCTTGATCTGGCCGCGCCCCAGAAACGCAACAACCGCGATCTTCCCGCCGTCAAGGGCGGCGCGATTGCCGCAGCGCTGGACGAGATCGTGCGGAAGGTGGCCGACCAGGGCATCAAAGAGAAGGCCGCAAAACTGCGCGGATCGAAGAACTGAGCAGCCGAAACTAGACATGTCCATGCCGGCGGCAGTATAATGTCGCCCGCAGTCCGAACGGACAATACGCACTGAAATGAGGTGATTTCGAGCTTGGTGCAGGTTATCGTCAAACCCGGCGAACCGATTGATGTGGCCCTGAAGCGGTTCAAGAAGACCGTGATGAATAGCGGCATCACTAAGGAAGCGCGCATGCACGAGCGCTACGAGAAGCCCAGCGATCGTAAGCGGCGTGAGTTGAAGGCGGCAATCCGGAAGTTCCGTCGTGCACGGGAGAAAGCTGCGGCAAGGGACCGATCGTAGTTACGGGCTCGAAACTGCCAGTCAAGTCGAAGGGCGGCCAAGTTTGGCCGCCCTTTTTCATCACCTATGCCGGAGAAGGGATTCGAACCCCCACGCGGTTGCCCGCAAGTGATTTTGAGTCACCCGTGTCTGCCATTCCACCACTCCGGCACGAACGCTACCGATTATACACCGCCCGGCGGAGTGTGTCCATCACCGACTCGGATGCCCTGATTAGCCCTTCCTCTGCTTCTTGAGGGCGATCTGGATCTTGCGCTCCTTCTCGGCCGCCGAGAGGGTCTCGAAGGCCGGCTTGCAGCCGGAGCAGCAGAAATGCACGCGGTAGTTCTTGAACTTCGTGGTGCCGCCGCCCTTGCCGACAACCTTGTTGCCCATGATAGGGCAGACGGTAACCTCCGTCAACTTGGCGGCCCGCTTCGACTTGTCCTTCGGACCGGCGTACGCTGCTCCGGCCGCGACCGCAATCAACACCGCCAGAGCGATGATCTTTCGCACTTCACACCTCCATGGGAGTGACCGCCGCATTTCGACGGCGTCTATCAGACGGTATGCTGATCGGAGCCGAGAAGTTCCGAAAACGGGTGAGATGCCCTTTCATGGAGGTCAGGAGAGATCGGTGATTGCGCGACTGTGTCCAGCGCTGTGCGCGCTGGCGTTCTGCCTGCAGGGCAGCTCGACCGCTGGAGCAGACGCCGTTCGCTCCGGTAGTCAGGGTGCCTACAGGGCCGAGCTGGAGGCCGCATGGGCCGCCAAGGCGCGTGCCGACTGGCCGGCCATGGAAGCTGCCATCGCCCGAGCGCTTGAGCACGGCCCGGGTGACGAATACGTTTGGCGGAGCCTCGCCTGGGCACAGATGCACCAGGGCAAATGGCGCGAGTCGCTCGCCACAGCCCACGCCAACATTCGCCGCAACGGCAAGACCAGTTGGTCGCTCGAACAGCTCTATGAATCGGCCATGGCGGCGGGAGATATCGCCCTGGCACGCCGAGCGCTCGATGAAGAATCGCGCCTGCCGGCCGAAGCGCGGAACCGAAGCCTCGACGATGAGCGCAGAGCCTTCAAAGCCGCCACGAACCCGACCGAGTACGACCTCCGCTGGCAAATCCGAACCGCGGATTACAAGCTCCAGCGCGGCGAGCTGGTCATCAATGTCCCGTATCGGAACCACCTGTGGCAGAAGGCCGAGATCAGCGTGGAAGGCGCGCGGTCGTGGCGCATCGAGCCCGTCGGTGGGCGCGATGTGCTCTTCGCCGACCCGGGCGACGCCGCGACGATCATCCTGCGGGCGCGCGTGGTCCATCGGCCCGAAGTCCGCGGCGGACGGTTCGCGCCGAGCACGCGCGAAGGGCGCATGCCGCCGGATGCTGCCCTGGTCCTTGGGCCGTTCCGCAACCGCATTGACTGCGATCCGGCCGATCCGGCTCTCGGCCCGATCGTGAAGTCGCTCCGACGCGGAACTCCAGGCGAGAGGGTTCAGGCCGTGCTCGACTGGCTTGCGGCCAACGTCAAGTATGTCAACGGCGGTCCCGACGACCTTGAAACGATCATCAGGACAGGCAAGGGTGTCTGCCATCACCAGAGCAATCTCATGGTCGCCATGTGCCGAGCGCTCGGAGTGCCGGCCCTCGTAGCCCATGGCATCCGCCTCGGAGCCGGTGACGGTCAGATCAATGCTGTTGTGGCATCGCATGGCTGGGTCGAGGTATGGCTGAACGGACGGTGGCTTGGCGTCGAGCCGCTCAACCCGAACTCGCTGCGCTGCTTCGGTAGCGGCTACCTCATCGTTGACGCGACCGGGCGCGGAGCAGGGACGGGCAATGACCATTTCCTGATGTACACGCCCGACGGCCGTCACATCGAGGGAATCCAGGGACTGCCCGTTTCGGGCGTCATGCGGCTGATGGACCAGGGCTCTCGCTAAGAGCGAGACCGCTTTGCCGATATGTACCGCGACAGCACGTCCAGATTGCGGATGAACGTCTCGCAGTCAATGATCCGGGTGGTGTCGTCGGCATCGGCGACGGAAGGCTCCAGGCCGGCCAGCTCGTCCCTACCAGTTGATCGGGTACGCGCTGATGCCGGTGAAGCACCCTATGGCCGTGGTCAGGCCAGGCGGTCGTTGCCGCAGAATCGCCCGAATCCGGGGGTGTAACTCGAAAAAGTGCGCAATGTGCCCGGAAGAGCGTCATTACTGCGGGAGTAGCGCGCGAAGCGCATAGCCCTGGAGGAGCTCCGATGAGACTTGCGAGCAGTTGGAGAGTGGCGATGGGCGCTGGTGGGGGGAAATCGGCAATGGCAACGCGGTGTGGTGTTCAGTTGGGGACAGTATTGGCCCTAGTGCTTCTCTTGTTACCGGCGTCCAAGGCACAAACGGCTTCCCAGCGCAAGTTTGGCGAAGAGATGGCGCTGGCCAGCGCGACGGGGTACCTGGTGGTGGAGACCGGTGTCGCCCTAGCTAGCAAGGGCGGTGTGGGCTCCTACGCTGCAGTCCCTTCGAAACGCATTTGGGACGATGACGATGAGGAGCGCGAGAGACACACCATCTGGTGGTACCCCAACATCACGCCAGGGGTGGCAACCAGTTCGCGCAAGAACGGCAACATCATTCCCTTCGGCATCAGCTACGAATGGGCGAAGGGCAATATCGGGGGCGAGGCACTCGTCTCGTACTACTCCCAGAGCGTTCAGCCCGTCCAGCCAGGCTCAGTCCATGCGGTCTTCATCGGCATGGATATAAGGGTCTACATGCCGCTCCGCCGATCCTGGCCTGTGCGGCCATATGTAGGTCTGGGCGTAGGTGTGCTGGACGCTCCCAATCGGAGTCGCTACCTCGACGGTCAGTACATCGACGACCGATACTTCGGTTTCGCCGGCAAGCTCGCCGTCGGGGTGCGTGTGGACATTGGACCGGTGGGTGTCAGAGCGGGCTACAACTTGTTCTTGCCGTTCATGCAGTTAGAGGAAGTCCAAAGCAGTTACGGCCCATACGCGGACATTGCCGTAGGAGTGTCCTTCTGAGACCCCGTGCAGTGCGCTCGCGACGCACGGGGGGCTCGGATCCGATCCGCGGGGCGCGAAGGACTCGCTCCGAGATCGAAGCACCTAACGATGGCAGATACGCCGCTTCTCGATACCAGGCCCGACAGGACCGACCAAGACAACGCCGGCCAGGTGAGCGCGTTTCAGCCGGCGAGGACAACGATCGGTACTTCCGGTCCTACATCACGGGAGAGGACAACCATGAGAACACACCTGGCCGGCTGGGAGCTGATCTGCTTTGCGCTGCTGACGACCGCCGCGTGCGCCTTGGCGCGAGTCCACCATCCGTCGGACGCCGGCCAGCGTCAGTGGCCTGACCTCGAGATCTACGACCCGAGAGCGGTGGGCATCACCTTCTCGCCTGACGGTCGCCGGGTTGTGACGTGGCAAGGTGCTAGCGGCGGCGCCAGCGTGTGGGACATGCGCTCAGGTCGTGGCGTGTGGTCGTGCCACGACACAAGCGTAGGGGCCTATCCCACAGACGGCAAGCACGTGATCGTAGTGCTGTCCAGTGGCAGGATCATGCGTGTTGACACCGAGAGCGGGACGATAGTCCACGAGTGCAGGCTGGCCGATGCTGATGCTGGCTGGGAGTTCTCTCTTGCGGCCTTGTCGCAGGATGGCAAGCAGGTGCTCGCAGTGGACGCGGGCCGCAAGGCTGCATACCGATGGAACACCGAGTCCGGTGCCCTGCTGCATCGGCTCAGGCTGAAGAAGGCGCACCATGGTGTGTGTCCGCAGTTCAGACCTGACGGCAGCCCGGTGCTGTGGAACGATCACCGCGGCACAGTGAACGTATGGTGCGCCAACACCGGCGATGAGCTGATGACGTTTCCTTATCTGTATACCGGTCGTGAAGCAGATGTCTGCGTTTGGGACCTTTTGTGGTCTCCCGACGGGCGTTTGGCCATGACCAGCATGTCGGGTAGGGTACTGCTATGGAGCGTCGAGGGCCGCACGGTCGCAGGTCTGGCGGGCGCTTTCCGCGCCGATGGTGTTCCGAGCGCGGCGTTCAGCCCGGACAGCAAAATGGTCGTCTACTCCGGTTTCAAAGGGCCGGTGCAACTCGTCCGATTGCCGGAGAAGCTCGCGCTCGTGAATCCCGTGCACAGTTCTGTGGATGATATCGCGATCGCGCATCTGGAGAGGGTGATCAACCCTGCGATGCGAGCGACGATTGAGCGGACCTTCGACACTGCGGAAAAATACGTGCAGTCCCTTGCGTTCTCGCCGGATGGTCGCTCAGTTGCCGTCTGTAGCACGGACGACATTCCCCTTCCTTCTGTCCACGCGATTCTTGAGGTGTGGAGCGTAGACACGGGAGGCGCGACAGGGGCGTTCCGTGAGCACTCGAATGGCATGCGCTTCGCTCGATTCGCGCGGGATGGCCGTCACCTGTACACATTATCCGCATCCACGTCCGACGCCCCTTCCTACGTGTGGAGCATCGACACAGGGAAGCCAGTCAGGCCTCCGGAGACTTTTGAGGGCACGGAGGTCCGCTGGGACGCCTCTGTCGTCTGGAGCGATGTGGACTACGTGGGGGTCAGTGACGCGACCAACACAGTAACGATCTGGGATGCCGCACGCTGTGCCGCAGTCGGTAAGCTCACTGTACACGGACACTCTGGAAAGGTGCTGGCCGTGGGCGTGTCCGCTGACCATACACGCGTTGTGACGGCAGGCGCGGATGGGAGCATCTGCGTGTGGGACGCCCGGTCAGGGAATCTGATCTCTGAGTTCCGGGGGCCCGGCGGCGTGGAGAAAGCGGTCTTCGCGACGAATGCCCGTGTCATAACCTGCTACAGCAACAACGACGTTCGCGTGTGGGACGCGGACAGTGGCAAGCTTCTTGCCAGAATCAGAACACGTAGTGGGCGGCACGCCATATCCCTGGATGGAGCCCTCTTAGCGACCCAGGACGGGAGGAAGGTCACTTTGTGGGCCCTTGAGACAGGCAAGGAGTTGCGGCGTGTGAACCTGCGGGACGACAACCTGCATTCGCTCTCGCCAGACGGTGCCTTGGGGCTGACCGTGGCCGACCACAATACGATCCGTCTCCACGACATGGTCACGGGCAAGGAGTTGCGCCGGTTCGAGGGCCACAGCCACAACTGTTATGTCCTGCACGCCCAGTTCTCGCCCGACGGATCGCTAGTGATATCCGCAAGCGTGGATGGGAGTGCACGTCTGTGGGACACGACCACGGGTGCGGAGATCTGCAAGCTGGTCGTCCGTCCGTACGGGCAGTGGCTGGTGGTGGCCGCCGACGGCCGATATGACTCGTCCGAGGACGGGCACATCGAGCGCGTGTACTGGGCAACAGACCCCGCATCGGTCGCCGTGGAGCAGTACAGGCAGCAGTATTACACCCCAGGGCTACTCGCTCGTATTCTGGCCACCAAGCCTGCGCCTGGACCGTAGGAGCCCGGCAGACCCGCAATGGTCGTCCCCGTGCGTCGCAAGCCGAGCGGCTACGGAAAGCGCCGGCGCACCTGCACCGGATCGGCTTGCTCTTGTCCCATCCTCACCAGTTGATCCGGTACGCGCTGATGCCGGTGAAGCAGCCGATGACGATGGTGCGGCCGCTGGCGACAAAGTCGCCGACGATGACGCCGCAGAAGAAGGGGAGCCATATCTGGTTCATGGTGGGCGTGTTGACCATGGCATCGCCGACGGAGTGGAACACCCACCAGGTGAACTGGGCGCGCAGGAGCAACAGCGCCGTGGTAACGGCGAAGCCGGCGCCTGCAGCCCCCGCCAGGTCCCCCGCCGGGGGGCACGTCCTACGTTGCTACCACACGACCCGAACCGCGCCGCTGGCGACGATGTTGGCGTCGCGTGTGCGAACAGGGGGCGTCGGGCCGGATTCGCCGAGGACCAGCGCCGTCGCAACGATCTGCCGGTCGTGCATCTCGGTGATCGCGGTCAGACGCAGTATGGTTTCCAGGAATGCCCGGTCAAGGGGCACGAGGACCAAGCGGGGATCTCGGTTCAGTGCGCTAAGCAGCGCTTCGACGCTCGGAACGGCAGTGCGACCGCGTTCCACCAGCCAGCATACTTCGGCAAGGGCGATGATAGGCAACCACAGGGCGCTCTCAGGGTCACTCATGGCCGATCGGGCCTCCGGACCGAGGCGCTCGCTGCCGGTCAGGAACCAGATCAGAGCATGAGCATCAACCACGTAGTGACCCATGTGCTCAGTCGGCCCAGTCCTTCTCGCCCCAGTACTGGGCCTCGTCGAACGCCTCAGGCGGAATGTCCGGTCCTCCCCCGAACATGCCAAATGTCAGCAGATGCCGGACATCAGGCCCGGGCTGCTCCTCGATCACGACGACTCGGACGCGTCCGTCGCGCAGACCCGCTGGGCGCTCTTTGCGGTGGATGCACCCACCTTGCAGTGTCCCCGGCCGTCACGGTCACGTTCAGCCTCCCAGACCCTTGTCGCTTCGCTCAGTGGCATTGTACACTGGCGCCCCTTTGGCGACGAAGGCGTCCCACCCTCACCAGTTGATCGGGTATGCGCTGATGCCGGTGAAGCAGCCGATGGCCGTGGTCAGTCCACCGGCGAGAAAGTCGCCCACGATGATGCCGAAGAAGAAGGGCAGCGACTGGCGATAGAGTC
>DYKI01000098.1 GCA_020722705.1 Chthonomonas calidirosea
GAGCCGGCCTCCACAACGCGGCAGCTTGGTTTCACGGCGGCCCTCCTCTCAACGGCTTAGCCGCCCAGACCCGGCGTGAATCGGCGAGCAGCCGCCGTCTCGACATTCCACTACGGCCGGGACCCCCTCCAGGGCACGCGGACGGGGCCCTGAACCGCCGCGGCCGCTCCTGCCGCTGCGGGAGCGGCGTGTGAACGAGTATTTTTTGCTTGACAAACGATTCGATCCGCCATACATTTCAAAGCATGGGCGCCAAGATCTTCACTTCGCGCAACGAGCGGTACGCTCCGGGAGTGAGATCAACAGGCGCGAGTGGGCCGGAGGCGGCCCAGACAAGAGTCCAGGGTTCAAGGCTCGCAATGGGCACGCAACTGAATGGAAGGCATGTTCGCGCCGCTTGGGGGCGTGGCCATCAGCGAGGAATCACCACGGCCGTACACGCAGCCGCTGGTCCCGAGCAGCTTGTCGCGCATCAGGGCAGTGGAAGCGCTGACGGTCAATTGTTGCGGGCGCTATAGAGGCCTTCTTTAGCGCGGCGCAGGAGTGAGCCGACGTCCGGATTTGACGAGTCGGGCAAAGAAAAGAGGAACGTTTAGCTATGACGGCAGGAATTCTCAACAGGGTTATCGCGATCCACTTGGTTCTGTTTGCGTCGTCGGTTCTGACCGCGCAGAACATCACCAGCACGATCCTCGGTCTGGTTACGGATTCATCCGGCGCGGCAGTTCCCGCCGCGGAAATCACGGTGACGAACGAAGGCACGGGCATCTCGGTCAAGGCATCGACGGACGCCTCGGGCGCTTACTCGGCGCCGAGCCTGCTGGCGGGCGTCTACACGGTCACGGTTTCCAAGGCGGGGTTCCAGACATTCAAGATGACTGGTGTGCAGGTGCTGTCCACGCAGACGGTGCGCGTCAACGCGAGCTTGGCTGTGGGCGAAGTGCAGCAAAGCGTCACGGTTACCGGAGAGGCCCCGCTGGTGACCACCGATAGCCAGACAATCGGGGCCACAATCGATGCCAAACGCATGAACGACCTGCCGCTGGCGCAGCAGTCGATTGACATGCTGATAGCGCTGGTACCCGGCGCCCAGGTCGCGGGATCGGCCCCGCAAACCGGCGGCGCCACGCACTGGGGAGCCACCAATTTCACGATCAACGGCGTCGCGGCGAACGACTTCGGCAATGGAGCTGGAGCGTATTCGTTCGGGCTCGGGATGATCAGCTTGCCGCCCATCCAGTCGATGGCGGAGTTCAAGGTGGAGGCGTACAATACCAACGCGGAGTACCGCAACCTGGGAACCATCACGATGGTGACCAAGTCGGGCAGCAATGCATTCCACGGGGGAGCTTACGAGTACCTTCAGAACAAGGTTCTGAACGCCAACTCCTTCTTGAATAACGCGAGGGGGCAGAAGCGTCCGCCAACGGTGCGCAACCAGTTCGGTTTCAACATCGGCGGGCCGATCGTGAGGAACAAGGCATTCTTCTTCTTCGATTACTCCGGCATGAGGAACCGCATGTATTCCACGCCGCAGTTGACATACCCTTCGATGGCCATGCGGCAAGGGGATTTTTCGGCCACGGGAACGCAGCTGTACGACCCCTGGTCCGGAACGCCGTTCCCCAACAACCGGATCCCTGCCAATATGATCACCAAGCAGGCGCAGGTGCTGACCAAGTACATGCCGGCGCCCAACACCGCGACCAACACGGCTGGGCTTCCCAATGGAGGGCAAAACTACTTTGGACTGGTTTCGACAGCGCAGGACATGAACGCCGTGGACGTGCGAATCGACTACCAGATCGGCTCGAAGGACCAGCTATACGGGGTCTACACGCGCAACATCGGCGATCCCTGGGAGTGGTACCTCGGCTTTCCGGAGACGTACGGCAACGCAAGCAATTACGGTTACAAGACCTTCGGCTACAGCCTGGTGGAGAATCACACCTTCAGCCCGAGGGCGATCAACGATTTCCGCGCTTCGTGGTTCGACCACCCCAATATCCGCTCGGGCGTCAATCTGGATTTCGATCCGCGGTCGATCTTCCCGCAGTTGACGGAGAGCCCGAACCGGGGACTCCCAACAATCAACATGACCGGTTACACCGGCATCATTGACAGGGGCAAAGGCTACTACTCGCATGCGGCCAACTGGGAGCTGATGAACAACTTCACCTACGTCCGCGGACGTCACACTTTCAAGGCGGGCGCCAGCTCAGGGACATACAAGAGTTACGCTCCCAACCCGAATGCCCCATTGGGGAGTTTCTCCTTCAGCGGCCAGTGGACCGGCAACAGGGGTTGGCCAGGCCGGCCCACATCGCAGGGCAACGCCTTCGCAGACTTCCTTCTGGGTACGGCGAACAGTTCCTCCACAGGGTTTGCGGGCGTATTCGAGGGTGTCTACTGGAGTTGGGATACGGAATTCTACGCGCAGGATACCTGGCAAGTCACTCCCAGGCTGACGGCCTATTTCGGCGTCAGGTATATGTACCAGACCCCCTGGAACTGGCAGAACGGATATTCAACGTATTGGGACCCGGCAACGAACCGGCTAGCCCTGCCGCAGGACTCTGACACGCCGGTCTTCCCGCCCGTGGGAGCTTCGAGGGCCATGTTCGACGCTTACAACTTCACTACGACCAAGGCCCTAGGCTTGCCTTCGCGTTACATGGTGGGGGACAAGAACAACTGGGGCCCGCGGGTTGGTTTCGCCTACCGGCCCACAGCAGACAACCGCACCGTCATCCGGGCGGGCTACGGCGTCTACTACAACTTCAACCCAGTCTACGTGGGCGGGCGCGACGACGTCCTGAGTCCCCCATGGGTTGGCGGGCTGGGAGGCTTCACCGCAGCCAATTACCTGACCCAACTCTCCGGGAAAATCCAGCAGCCGTTCCTGCCCGACGTGACTTTCGCCGACCCGTTCCCGGCGAAACTCCAAGCCGTGCCGGGGGCGTCAAAGAATCCAACCATTTACTCAATCCAGCGGGACTTCAAGCACGCCGTTGTGCAGCAATGGAACCTGACACTCGAGCGGCAGGTCGGCAACGACTGGGCGGGGCGCATCACGTACGCCGGAAGCCAGACACACCATTTGCAGTGGTTCTTCAGCGACATCAACGTGCCCACTGTTCAGACCCCGAACGTCCCTATCCAGGCCCAGCGCCCCTACCAGCCGTGGGCCAGGATCTTGACGACTCGCAGCGGCGCCTGGCAAAACTTCAACCAGTTGCAGCTTTCGGCGAGCAAGCGCTATTCGCAGGGTTTCCTCTTCCAAGCCGAATACCAATGGACGCGGAGCCTGGACAACGCCGATTACGTTTACGGTCCGATGATTCCGGAAAAGCCGCAGCTCGACTATGGCAACAGCGCGAACATCAGGCGGCACGTTCTTACATTCCACTATCTCTTTGAACTGCCTATCGGCCGGGGCAAGCCCTTGCTCGGCGGCATCAACAAGTTCGCGGATGCGTTCATTGGCGGGTGGCAGCTCTCCGGCATCACCGATTACCGGACAGGGGCCCCATTCTCCGTGCGCTTTCAGGTTCCGTCGAGCGTCATCGGGTGGTGGAGCGCCAACAATCGGGCCGACACCGTGCCCAACGCAGACTTCTATGCGGGACAGGGCAGCGGGCACGACATTATCAAAGGCATCCCGTGGTTCAACACGAACGCCTTCGCGCCTCCTCAGAAGTGGCAATGGGGCAATTCTTCGCGCAACATGCTATTCGGACCCGGCAGTTGGAACTGGGACATCACCCTGGCCAAAAACTTCGGCCTGACCGAAGGAGTCACCCTTCAGTTGAAGGCCGATTTCCTGAATGCCTTCAACCACTTCAACTTGTGGAATCCAACTTCGACGATTGCCGACACCCGCGACGGCGGCCCTCCGATTGCCAACGCCGGGAAGATCACCGGCGGCAGCGGCAGCCGTGTGGTGCAGGTCGGCGCCAGGTTGAGTTTCTAGCTTGGCGAACCTTGTATCTGACGGGATGCGGGCGAGCCAGACACGCCAGCCTTACCGCGCCGGCGTTGCCTTGCCGCCCGCACTGGATTCAAGCGGCCATGGCCATCGCGGCCTTCCAGCGGGAGGGAAAGCTGTATAGCATGTTTCTGATAACACCGCGGAAGCAGCAGCTTCAAATATGAACAGACCAACAATCCTATTGATCCTGGCCGCCGGCGCTCTGCTGGCGCAATCGAACGCCCCTGTCAAACGCTGGTGGCAAAAAGCGCCGCTCCGCATCATCGACGTTACCTCGTCGATTGACCGTGTCGGCACAGTCCCGCCGGCGCAGTTGGCCGAGTGGAAGGCCAAAAGCGGCTTCAATTCCGAGCACCTTGAAATCATGGAGATGCAGGGTGGGCTGGACGACCAGGGCTTCTTCTTCCAGAGCAAGCTCGCCGGGCGCGTCAACCCGGACTACCTGCGCCAGTACATCGTTGAAGCCCACAAACGCGGCATTCGCGTGCTGATCTATTTCAATGTCCATTGGTACCAGACCGCCTTTGGCGCCAAGCATCCGGACTGGCGGCAGATCACCGAATCCGGAAAGCCGCTGGAGGGGGTTTACAACAACGGCACGGACTTCTGCCTCAATACGCCCTGGCGTGAATGGTGTTTCCAGGTATTGCGGGACCTGGCCGCCTACGGCATCGACGGCGTCTTCTACGATGGGCCGGTCTACCGCGCCGATACGTGCTATTGTGATTACTGCCGCGCGAAATATCGCAAGCTCTATGGAGAGGAGATGCCGTCCAAGCTGACGCGCACGGGCACGCAATTCAAGCGCCTGCTTGACTTTCAGGTGGCCAGCATGGCTGAGTTCCTGAGGGACTCTAACAAAGTTCTGAAGTCCATCAGTCCTGATATCGCTTTCTATATGAACGGCGGCGTGCGCGGCGCCAACTGGGCGACCGCCCGGATCAACCGCGAACTCGTTGAGTACCAGGATCTGCTCGGCAGCGAGGGGGGCTTCATCAGCGGCGACTTGACGAGGGTGCCCCTTTGGAAGCCGGGGCTGACGGCGCGGATGCTGGAGACGCAGGCCGGGGGGAAGCCCACAGTGATTTTCACCGCTGCGGCACACAAGCCCTGGACGTTTTCGCTGCTGCCAAGACCCGAACTGCGGCTGCTGTACGCCGACACCATCGCCAACGCGGCCAACGTCTGGATGGGACTGACTTCCTTCGACCTCAAACAGCCCGAGATGGAGGCGATCGCCGGGATGAACCGTTTCGTGGAGAAGAACGCTTCCTACTTTACGGGCACCCGCTCGGAGGCCAGGGTGGCGGTAGTGTGGTCGGAAACCACGGCGAACTTCTATTCGGGCTCGCCGGCGCAAATGATCGACATCGACCGCGTCCAGTCGCGCAGCGCAGTGGGCAACGTCGATCAGGAGTTCTCCGGGATCGCCGAATCGCTGTTGCGCGCGCACGTCCCGTTCGATGTGATCGACGACGTGACGCTGGAACGGGAGCCGCTCGAACGCTATGCGGCCATCTTCCTGCCCAACGTCGCCTGCATGAGCGATAAGTCGGCCGCACGCCTGAAGGAGTATGTTGAGAAGGGCGGCAACCTGCTCGCCACGTTTGAAACTTCGCTCTATGATGACGCCGGCGTTCGCCGCGATAACTTCGCGCTCGCCCGGTTGTTCGGCGTCGCCGCCGGCGCCCGCATCGCCGGACCCAGGAACTGGGACTTCATGAAGGGCGTGTCGAGCCACTGGCTCCTGGAAGGCATCGATCGCGAATTCCTTCCGTCGCCTATATACTACTTGCGGGTCAAGCCTGAGGGAGCCGAAGTTCCGGTCCGGTTCACCGTTCCGCTCAAGGGGCGCTATGACGGGGTTCCCGCGCTCTCGTCCGATCCAGCCGTGGCCGTGAAACAGAACGGAAAGGGGACGGTGATTTATGTGGCAGGCGACTTTGGAAATACGCTGGCTTCCTTCCGCTTTCCGGAATTCTTGGCCATGGCTGCGAATGCCGCCCGGCGCCTGGCTCCGTTGCCAGTGACGGTGGACAACGTCCCCGGCTCGGTCGAAGTGGTTTGGCGTTCTCAGAACGACGGGCGCCGAAGACTCCTCCACCTGGTTAATTTTACGGGCGAGATGACGCGCCCGATTACACGCGTCCTGCCGGCGCTGAACGTTTCCGTAACGCTGCCGAAGGGCGAGCGGGCCACTAAGGCTTATACGTTGATGCGCCCGGGGCTGCTCCCCATCGGCAAGGACAGCCAGGGCCGCATACGGGTCACCGTGCCGAGGGTGGACGAATACGAAGTAGTGGTTTTCGAGCGATGAGCCTGGGCAGAACTTCATATGGACCAGATCGCCGAAGCCATTGCGCTGATCCCGAAGCACGCGGGGGGCCTGGCAAAGCTGTGACACCGCCCCTGATCTTGCCGGGCGCGGTCTCCGCCGTCCCGGCTCGCGCCCGGCGCCGGATCGTGACCGTGGATCCGGGGCGCCTCCATGCGGCCCTGCTCCAGAAGGAACGCAATCCGGAATCGGCGGCGAACGCTTTCGTTCACGCTCCTCCCGGCCCGGACCTGACCGCCCGCCTCAACCGCATCGCCGCCTTCTACAACCGCGCGGCAGATCCCGCGAACAGGCGGCTGCGCATCTACGCCGCGCCCGGCTGCCGGGAGCGGCTGCGCAGTGGGAGGACTCCTTCACGAAGGCCAAGGATTACGTTACGACCCAGGGTGTCGCCGTGGCCAGACGGCAGAAGCCACGAAAGAGTTTCGGTTGCCCCTGGTGGGGGACTTTACGAAGGCAAACAAAATGGTCCTGCTGGTAGAGGGCCTCGGATCCAGAGCGGTTATGCCTGTTCCGTTCAACCGGGAGGAGTCTCATGGCCGATAGCGAGAGTACAATCCGAGTTCGGAGCATGCTGATCAGACGGCGGGATTTCAACTTCGGGTTCGCGGCGTTGGCCGCGGGGAGTCCGCTTCGCGTGGCGGCGTTCAGGGCAGACGCGACGCCCGCCATGGGGGAACCGTTGATCTGGGTGGACCCGACGAAGGAAGTGCTCGATCCCCTTTGGGCCAAGGGCGTTGTCATCGACGGACCCGGTGGCCGCGTCGTGCTGTGCGCCCTGGACTGGTGCGGCATCGGCGGTTACGTCCACCGGCTGTTTCGCGACAAGTTGGCGCGCGGCGCTGGCACTTCAGCGGATCGCGTGGCGGTGCAGACGGTTCACCAGCACACGGCCCCATACATCGAAGGCGGCGGCTACGAACTGATGTCCCGGCTGAAGAACCCGCCGTTGATGATGAGCCGGCGATTCCTTGAGGACGTGACGGACCGTCTGGCCAAAGCCGTGGCCGAGGCCGCCGGCCGCCTCCAGCCGTTCGACGGCATTGGGGTGGGTTTATCCCGCCCCGAGCGCGTGGGCAGCGCGCGGCGGTTGATAGTGAATGGCAAATTGGTGGCCCGTTTCAGCACCAGCGGGAAGGATGCGGCGATGGCTGCCCTGCCCGAGGGAGACATCGATGCACGGCTGAGGACGGTGACTCTATTCAACGGCGACAAGCCGCTGGTCCGTCTGCACTATTACGCGTCACACCCGCAGACGTTTTGCTGCACTGGGCAAGTATCGGCGGATTTCGTCGGCGCCGCGCGCGAGGCGGTTGAAAAGGCCGAAGGCGTTCCGCAGATCTACTTCACCGGCTGCGGTGGAGAGACGACCGTCGGCAAGTACAACGACGGCGGGATTGAGGCCCGGAACGGGCTGGCCAGGCGCATGGAAGCGGCGATGCGGGCGTCGATCGCTTCGACCAGGACCGGGCCCGCTGGAAGCATGGATTGGAAATCGGTCGAATTGCGGTTGCCGCCGAAGCAGGGTGCGGCGCCGGAGTGGCCGCCCAGGGATCTGGCATCGATGAATGGGACCAACATCTACCGGCGGGCCATTGCGGCGGCTTTCCCGTCGCGCCGCGAGCCGCTCACGGTTTCCTGCCTGCGGCTCGGCGGCGTGCGGATAGTCCACTTGCCGGGCGAACCTTTGCTGGAGTTCCAGCGTTACGCCCCCGAGGCCATTGTCGTTGGTTACGGAGACATCGCTCCTGGCTATTTGTGTCCGGACAAGGCATACAGAGATGGCGGCTATGAGCCGTCGGCGGCCAACGCGGGGCCGGGCACGGAAGCCGCGGTGAAACGGGCGATGAGTGAAGTTCTGAAGGGTTGAGAAATAGAGGAGATTGGAAGACATGGCGACGACAAGACGATCATTCCTGACGGCTGCCGGAACGGTTGCGGCGGCGCGCGGCGCCTTTCAGGAGACGCTGGCTCTCAATGGCGGCCCAAAATCCGTCACATACTCGCCGGCCAGGGCGTCCGCGCTCAGCAAATGGCCGCGCTACGGCGCCGCCGAGAAAAAGGTTCTCCATGACCTGATCGACACGGGGAAGTTCTATGACGAACTGCCGGCGTTCGAGAAGGAGTGGCAGGCCTACACGAAAGCGCCGTTCGTCAAGGCGCACATGAACGGCACCAGCGCCCTCACGTCGATGTACTTCGCGCTCGACCTGCCGCCGGGCAGCGAGGTGATGGTGCCTTCGTACACGTTTTTCTCCGCCTGCCTGGCCATGCGGTTCTTTGGGCTGGTCCCCATCTTCATCGACATCGATCCGAAGACCGCCACCTTCGACCTCGAAGACGCCAAGCGGAAGCTGACGCCGCGCACCAAGGCCGTCGAAGTGATGCACTCCTGGGGCATGCCCTGCCAGATGGATGCCATCTCGGCGTGGGCGAAGGAGAAGGGGCTCATTCTGCTCGAAGACGCCGCCCACGCGCATGGCGCGTCATTCCAGGGCAAGAAGATGGGCACGTTCGGCGAGATGGCGATCTACAGCTTTCAGCTCTCAAAGCCGATGCCGACCATCGAAGGCGGCATGGGCATGTACCGGTCGCGCAGCTACTACGAACGGGCGGCGGCGTTTGGACACTACGAAGATCCGGTGAAGTTCGCGGCCGACAGCCCGGTCCGGGCCTACGAGGGCACGGGCTTCGGGCAGAAGTACCGCATGCACCCGCTGGCCGCGGCGATCGCCCGCGTTCAGTTGCGCGGGCTGGATGAGCGCAACCGGATCACCCGCAAGAACGTGCAGGCGCTCAACGGCCGTTTGACGCAACTGGCCGCCGTCGCCGAACCGAAGCTGACCCCGGACATGGAACGCGTCTATTACACGGGCAATATGCTGCTGATCGACTTTGCCAAACTTGGCGTCCCGCGCGACACGATCGTGAAGGCGCTGAAGGCCGAAGGTGTGCCGGCGTCCTTCTGGGATTACCCCGAGCAACACAAGCTGAAGATCTACTCCGAAGCGAAATGGTGGCATCATGCGCCGAAGATCCCGGCGTCGATGCCTGGCAACGAATGGGTGAACAAGAACCATATCTTCATCCCTTGCATCTATGGCGAGGCGCCCGATCTGATCGAGCAGTACGCCAAGGCGTTTGAAAAGGTGTGGGCGCATCGCAAGCAATTGGCAAGCGCGTAAGCGCGCGCCTTGCCGCCGAGACCATGGAGAAATGGAGAATGTGCAACGCATGAGATCTGTGACATTGACGGCTGGCCTGCTGCTCGCCCTGGGCGGCTGTACGCAGCCCAGGGCGACCGAGACCGCCACACCCGGCAAGGAGTCTGGGCGATTGATCGCGAAAGTGTACAATTCCCGGTTCCCGCAAAGCCACGACACCTATAACGGAATGCTCGCCGCCAGCGACGGCCGGATCTATTACGTGTTGTCGGCGGAATCCTATGACGTGGCCGGGCGAGTGTTCCGGTTCGATCCGTCGACCGGCGAGATCAAGATGCTCGGCGACCTCACCGAAATCAGCGGCGAGAAGGGCATGAACGCCGTGGCGCAGGGCAAGAGCCACGCCAACTTCATCGAGCGCGGCGGCAAGCTCTACTTCTCCACGCACGTCGGCTACTACCAGATCATCGACGACATGGAGAAGATGGGCGTGCCGCCGGCCGGATGGAAGCCGTATCGCGGCGGACACCTGCTCGAATACGACATGAAAACGGAGAAGTTCACCGACCTCGGGCTTGCGCCCGCGGGCGAGGGTGTGCTGACGACGAACATGGACGTCAAGCGCGGACGGATTTATAACTTCACTTGGCCAACAGGAACGTTCTTCACATACGATCTCGCCAAGAAAGAAATGAAGGTCATCGGGGATTTCTTTGAGAAGGGCGAGAACGGCAAAGGCGCCGATTACCGGACGATTTGCCGCTCGATTGCCGTGGACCCGGAAGACGGCTCGGCTTACTTCACCAGTGGCGAAGGCACGATCTTCCGCTACGACTACGAGACGGAGAAGGTGTCCAAGGTGGAAGGCGACGATCTCAAGAAAGACTACTTCGGCCTCTATGATGTCACCTCGCCGGGGCACATGGCCTACAACTGGCGCCAGACCGTCTATCATCCGCGGACCAGGACGTTCTTCGGCGTTCATGGCAATTCGGGCTATCTGTTCCAATTCGACCCCCGCGCCCAGCGCGTCGAAGTCCTGGGCCGCATCACGTCCCTGCCGTCCAAACGAAGCGGCATGTTCGACCAGTTCAGCTACGGCTATCTGGGTTTCATCCTGGCACCCGACGGCGAGACCCTGTACTATCTGACCGGCGGACCGGTCTATGTGGGCGGCAAGCGGGTAAAGGGGAAGGATTCAACGGGCAGGGGCGAATCGAAGGGCGTGGAAGATTTGCACCTGGTCACATGGCACATTCCGACGGGCCGCTACACCGATCACGGCGCGATTTTCCTGCCCAACGGCGACCGGCCGGCGTATGTGAATTCGATCGCCGTCGGCAAGGACGGAATGGTCTATACCCTGTCCCGCGTGACGGAAAACGGCGTCATGCGCACGGACCTGATTTCGTTCCGGCCACGGCCGTGACACCTTGCGGGCGCGCAAGGCGCGCGTCCGGCTGCGAGGCCGGCTGACAGCACTGGAAGGGGGATCGAATGAGCACCAAGAGTCCACGGATTGATTTGATCGGCACTCTGGAGGGCTCCCTCCTGGATGGGTTCTTCCCGCGTGGCTGGGACCTGGCCAGAATCGATGCCTGTTGCTCGAATCCTCCGGAGAGCGTTCTTGAACGGCAGCCTTGGTGGCATCCCGGTTTTGAGCCGGTTTCATGTGAGACGCTGGCGGACTTCGATATCATGCTCGGCCACGAGATCGCCGTGCAGATTCGCCGGACAAGAGCAGAAGGAAAGCAACTTGCCCTCATCCTTCCTGTCGGGCCCATGGGAATGTACCGGTGGGCCGTTCACTTCCTCAAGGAGTGGAGAGTTCCGTGCGATCACGTCCACGGATTCAACATGGATGAGTGGAGCGATGCCGAAGGCAACACGTTGCCGCCTGACAACCCGGGAGCGTTTCAGCGCGCGATGGAGGGCGCCTTCTATGGGCCGCTCGGGGAATTCACCATACCGCGGGCACAGAGGCACTTTGCCACACGCGAAGCTCTACCCGGCTATAGCCAGATCATCGGCTCATTGCGGGCCCGAGGCGCCGAACTGCAGGTTGTCTTCGGCATCGGCCGCGTCTTTCACATCGCTTTTTGGGAGCCCCATTTTGCCGCCGAGTTCGCGACTGACGAGGACTGGAAGCAGGCGACGCACCGGCTGGGCGCCAAATTGCATCCGTTGACGGTCGAACAGAATGCGATCACCAGTTTCAAGAGCCGTACAACACTGGTGTCCACCCGGGCCAACACCATTGGCCCCGGAATATTCTTGAAGGCGGACCGCATCATCGGCGGCGCGGATGGAGTCCTCGGCCGCGGAATGCAATGGCAGGGGCTGAGCCTTTGGGTGACGCTTCGATACGGGCCGGACCGATGGGTTCCAAGCAGTTGGATGCCGACTCTCCCGGGACGATTGTTTTTCCTGAAGGAATTGGCTGGCCCGTTGGTTGCCGAGTGCAACTAGCAGCGCCGAAGGCGCCCCGAGGGTGCGCCGCCGGTAGCAGAACGTGGGGCGACGGGTTGAGTTCATCTTGCGCGAGATTTTCCAGTTGAGACGTTGCGGCGCACTCCATTCGGCCGGGCATCCCGGCCATGGCTCATGGATCTGGATGGCCAATGATCTTGCGGAAGTTCCGCTCCGTGGGCAGAAAGGCTCCCGCCGCCCAACGCAACGCCATCGCGCCATCCCGCCGGCGGCGCACGCGGGCGGTCTTCTTGCGCACGCCCGCCTGAGGGCTCCCGATTGTATTCGTCGCCGCCAGAGGCCGGCGCAGGCCCGGGGACACGTCATGGGGGCGGATCGCGAACGTCTCCTCGAGCCGTTCCCGCAGGCTCGCGGCGGCTTCGGGATGATCGCGCTCGATCAGCCCGGCGAGCCACTTCATACGCGCCGGCCCTTCCTCGGCCTGGGGAGACCGCCAAGCCGCCCGCATCAACGAGCGCGTCCGGTGCGCCGGCATCCTGCCGTCCTTGGGCGGCTGCCCGATGACGTTGCGCAGCCAGTGTGGGGCAGCGTTGCACGAGGCAGCGGCGTTTTCCGCGGCTCCCAGTTGGATGCCCAGCACATGTTTGCGCCCTTCCAGATCCACGCCCGCCGCGCTGATCGCATGCTGCGAGCCGAACCGCGTGGAGACTGCCTTCAACAGCGCCCCCGAGATCCCGGCGCCGGTTTCCCCGCCGTTGCGCAGCGCCTCAAAGGCAGACGCCGCCGCCTCGCCGGCATTCTTGCGGCGCGATCGGGGCAGCTCGATGCGGAGCTGACGATCCGGCAGCCGCACCCGCCCCGGCTGGCGCCCGCGCCGGCGCACATCGCCGCCGGCCGTGCCCGGCGTCCCAGGCTCGGCGATCTGCCCGGCGCCCGAGTTCAGGATGGTCTC
>DYKI01000014.1 GCA_020722705.1 Chthonomonas calidirosea
GCGGGAGCCTCGCCCTCCCACGGAGCCTCGCCCTCCCACGGAGCCTCGCCCTCCCCAGGGGCGGCCGCATCCGCTGACCTGACCGACTGCGTGCCCTTCGTCCGACGAGGGCGCTTCAGTCTCGAGCGCGGGATGGGGAACGACTGCAGCGGGCACTATCGGGGCTGGCCTGCGTGCAGATGCATCTCGGCACAGCGCGGACCCGAGCCGAGGAGCGGCGCTGGGAGGATCTCCGGACGGGGCTTCGCAGGCCGACGTCGCCAATCACTTGAGTGTGTCGGCTGCCTGAGCCTTCCCGCCCAACTCGCCTTGACAGGCTCCGGCGCGCCTGTCTATACTTCAGTTGACAAGAGTCCGGTGAATGATGATGGATCAAGCACTCAGCACACGTAAGCAGCGCATCCTGCACGCAGTGGTGAGCGACTATGTGACCACGGCTGAGCCCGTCGGATCGCAGTGGCTGGCCAGCCGGTACGACTTCGGCTGCCGAAGCGCCACTTTGCGCAACGAGATGTGCGAGATGGTCGAGGAAGGGTTTCTCGTCCAGCCGCATACGTCTGCCGGGCGCATCCCGACGGCAGCGGGCTACCGTTACTATGTTGACCGACTGATGACTCCAACGCTGCCCGACAAACCGAGCCGTATCGCGGCCCGAAGGCGGCTCGATCGCGCTGCGGCAGACGTTGACAATGCCATACGGGAGGCGTGCCGACTGCTGGCCGAGATCACGCAGTACCCGAGCCTGGCATCGGCGCCTACAAGCGGCGAGATCACCCTGCACAGGTTGTTCATTGCGCCTGCAGGCGCCCGATATGTCCTGCTGGTGCTCCTGCTGTCCACCGGTCATGTCGAGAACCGCATCGTTGAACTGGCGCGCACTCCCAGTGACCGGGAGATAACGACGTTGGCCGAGACCCTGAACCGACTTCTGGCCGGTCACTCGGTGCACGATCTGGCGGCAGGTTTGCCTCAATGGCGGACTCTTCACTCACAGGGGGACGACGACAACGCCCGGCGCATCTATGCGGCGGCCCTCCAGGCGGCAGGGTCCTTCACGAATGAGGCGCTCATCTTCGAGGGAGCGAGCTACATGCTGCGGCAGCGGGAGTTCCGGGACCTGTTGCGGCTGGAGCAGCTCCTCTCTGCCCTGATGGACACGCGTGCCATAGTTCAGGTGCTGCGCCGCATCAAGACACCCGAGGGTGTCACCGTGCTGATCGGCCCCGAGAACCAGGTCGAAGCCATGGACGAGTGCAGTCTCGTGACCACCCGGTATCAGGCCGGGACCGAGGGTTATGGCTATATCGGCGTTCTCGGACCAACCAGGATGGACTATGATCGCGCGGTCGCTGCCGTAGAGATGATGGCAGACGGCCTGACCGCCGCCCTGGCACGGGTGAGCCCGTTAAAGCTGAGGGCTGAGGGCTGAACTGCCGAAACGACCGCAGAGGGGATACCCCTGCCGTTAAGGCCGGTCCCGTGAAAGGAACGACGTCGCCCTCCGGCGACCGTATTGCCACTGTGACGCTATCCCTTGCTGGAGAGATTCTTCGCCCATGACCCGAAAGAGACACGAGAAACACGAGCCCGAACCAGAGCCGGCCGCCGAGAGTCAGGAGCCGCGAGCGGAGGCCACCGACGATCAGCCGGGTCCGCAACCGGATCAACCGTCATCGGCGGAAGCGCGGATCGCAGAGCTTGAACGTGCCCTGGCCGAAGCGGAGTCGCGGCATCTCCGCGTGATGGCGGACTTCCAGAACTTCAGACGCCGCAACGAGGAGCGGTTTGCCGAACGGATCCGGTTCGCCGCTCAGGAGCTGGTCACCGATCTGCTGCCTGTGCTCGACAATCTCGAACGGGCGCTCGGAGCCGCTCAAGATGCCGGCAGCTTTGAGTCGCTCCATGCCGGGGTGGAGATGACCTACAGGCAGATACTGGAGATTCTGAAACGCTACGGCGTCGAGCAGATCGAGGCGCTCGGCGCTCAGTTCGATCCCAATCTTCACGAAGCTGTGATGCGCGTCGAAGATCAGGATGCGGACGACAACTCGGTGATCGAAGAGATGAGGCGCGGATACACGATGCATTCGCGCGTCATCCGCCCGTCCATGGTGAAAGTGTCAGCCAAACCATGACGCGCGAACACCGGGAGCCCAGATTTGGGACCGACGGCGTTCGCGGGGTCGCCAACGAGGACCTGACCGCACCATTCGCTTTGCGGCTGGGCATCGCGGCAGCGCACGTGCTCAATGCCGGCAGCGCCAATGGGACCGCAGGCCATGTCGTCGTGGGGCGCGACACGCGCCTGTCGGGCGACATGCTTGAGGCGGCGCTGAACGCGGGCCTGGCTGCAACCGGCTGCCGCGTAACGAACGTTGGCGTCGTGCCCACCCCGGCGGTGTCGCACATCGTGGTTCGGCTGGGAGCAACGGCCGGTGCCATCATCTCGGCCTCCCACAATCCGTATCCCGACAACGGCATCAAGTTCATCGGACCCGATGGCCGCAAGCTCCCCGACGCGATCGAGGAGCGGATTGCCGAAGCGCTCGGGGATATCTCGTCCATCCCGCGGCCAACGGGGCCCGACATCGGACGGATCGCCGAGGCCGAATGGCATGGCCAGTCGGCGTACGGATCGGCTCCGGTGCTCGGCTACATAGCCCATGTGGCGGCAACCGCCGGCGCCCCGCTCGACGGTTTCAAGCTGGTCCTCGACTGTGCCCACGGAGCCACGGCAGCCATTGCGCCCGGGCTGTTTGCCGACCTCGGGGCCGAAGTGGTCGCCATAGCCGCATCGCCCGACGGGGTGAACATCAACCGCGACTGCGGCTCGACTTCGCCACAGGCAATGTGCGCGAAGGTAGTCGAGACCGGAGCCCATGCCGGACTGGCATTCGACGGCGACGGCGACCGGGTCATGATGTGTGACGAAAACGGTTCGATCGTGGACGGCGACCACATGATGGCGATCTGCGCCGTCGGCATGAAGCGGCGCGGCGAGCTTGAGCACGACCTCGTGGTCGCGACCATCATGAGCAACGCGGGGCTCGATGCCGCCCTCGAACGGCAGGGGATCGAACTGAGGCGCACGGACGTGGGCGACCGCTATGTCGCCGAGGAGATGGCACGTTCGGGAGCCGTCCTCGGCGGCGAACAGTCGGGCCACCTGCTGTTCGGACGACTGACACTGACCGGCGACGGCATGCTGTCAGGGCTTCAGGTTCTCAAGGAGATGCGCGTGTCGGGGATGCCGCTGAGCGCTCTGGCCGCCGCCATGCCGACCTACCCGCAGATGCTGCGCAATGTGCGGGTCGCCGATCGCAGCGCGTGGAAGTCCGACCCCTCCATCGCGCGCGCCATCGAACAGGCCCGATCGAAGTTGGGGCGACCGGAATGGCTCTCGGTGCGGCCTTCGGGCACCGAGCCGCTCGTGCGCGTAATGGCGCAGGGACCGGACGAAGCGGCTGTGCGCGAGGTGGTTGGGAGTCTCTGCGCGATGATCGCCGATATCTCAGGAGATGCTTGATGCCCCGCTATCCTGTCAGGACCGATCTCAGGCCGCAGTTCGCCAAATGGGGTCTAGCCCTGAAGTCGCAGGGCGCTCGCCCGACGTGTTCGGTGTTCGCATTGACGGCCGCACTGGAGTTCGCTGCGGCCCAGCGCCATCAGGCCGGCTTCGTGCTCAGCGAGGAGTATCTCAACTGGGCGTCCAACGAAGCCCTCGACGAATACGAGGACGGCGGCTTCTTCGCCGACCTGTGGAAGGGCTACGAGAAGCACGGGATATGTGAGGCGAAGTTGGCCGAGTACCGCGAGAGTTTCGATCCCTCCTGGAAACCCTCGAAGGATGCCGACCGGCAAGCGCACTCGTTCCGGCTGGACGCCTATGAGCTGAGCTGGATCAAGGAATGGGATGTTGCGACCGGCCTATCCGATGATGAACTGATCGGCATCCTGGACTCTCTTCGATCGGGCTGGCCTGTCTGTGTGGGCATGCGCTGGCCCAAGCAGGCGGAATACGACGACGGCGTGCTCCGCATGTGCCCTCCCGATGAAGTCTACGACGGTCATAGCGTGCTCATCGTCGGCTATGTGCTCGAACACGTGAGCGACCCGACCAAGGGCATCGTGCTGGCGCGAGACTCGGGGAGCGGCGGACGCTACGTCTCCCTGCCGATCGAGTTCATCCGCAACTACGCCAACGATGCCGCGGTCGTGTCCGACTGACTGCCGGCGACAAGCCTCCGCGCTGCGGCGATCTGTTCGATGGCGGCAAGATGCCGGTCGCGGCAATCGGGCAGGGTCGGCAGCCAAGGTGTCTGTAGAAAACCCATGAGCCCGTCCCGACGAACGTGCTGGAGGCAGTACCGCACGGTGCCTTCAAAGTTGGACGGCGTGCTCCAGTTGCTGCCGGTGGGTATTTGATCGAAGCCGCGCGCGCTCATGTCCCTGTAGGCCAGATAGGCGCGTGCGTATTCATAGGCCTCGGGCTCGGCAGAGGTCGGCTCGGCATCGAAGGAAGTCCCGTAGTACCAGTTGCTCTGAACCACGTTCCGAGGCATGCGCGCGTAGAACATCTCCGGGTGGTGCCACACATAGTCGGACCATATCCACGCCCGCGATCCCATTCGCTCGACTTCGGCCACGTAGAAGAGCAGGTCATCCCACCAGAGATCGTGCTGCCGCATCACGGCATAGGCGTAGTTGCGCTGGTGCTCGGCGGTCTCTTCATCCATGCCCAGGTGGAACAGGCGCGGGCGATCGAAGAGCTCCGAAACCTCGCAGATCAGGTCGGCGCAGACGCGGTAGTAGTCGCGAGTTGAGACCATTCGCGCATAGGGCCCGAGCCACGCATCGTGGGCCGTGCTGAAGTTGAGTTTGGGGATCGGCTCCATACCCAGCGCCCGCAGGCGCTTCAGTTCACTGCGGAGCCGCTCGGGTGTCCATGCGCCGTCCACGGCGATCTCGGGATGACTTTCATAACGGATGCCATCGCCGAGGTCGAGGACGACGGCGTTGACCCCGGCTCCGTGCATTGCCTCGACCAGTTCGTCCCACAGCCCCTCATCGAACCGCAGGAAGGGCTGCGCGACGATGTGGCGCATCGGGCCCGTCTGATCGTCGAGGGGACGGTCGCACCACATGTTGTGGCTCAGGTGGATCAGATTGGCCCAGAGCAGGTCCGACGTTGCGTCATCCATAGCGTCCTCCGAGGGGTCAGGGCATGCTTCCCGACGTGCGGGCTATGTCGGGAAGCACGTTACAGGCTGGGCGAACCAGCCATGCGCAAGGCATACATCCTCGGGCAGGAGTATGCCGCCTGACTGCCTTGCCCCTACTTGCCCTGCGAGGGAGGTGCGGCCGGCCTCGCGCGCCGTGCAGGCGCGATCTTGCGGGAGGTCTCGCGGAACCACTCCACGCACTTGCGCACGTTCTCGATGAGTTCGGCGCCCGATGTCCGCTCGAACTCGATGGACACCGGGCCCCGGAAGCCCTGCGCCGCCAGTTCGCGGAGCTGCCCCTCGGCATCGCAGACGCCTGTTCCGAACGGCACATCGCCCTTGTTGGCATCGAGATCCTTGAAGTGCAGCGAGATGACGCGTCCCTTGAGCTGCTTGAGGCAGTCTACCGGGTTCAGGCCCGACCGGTACCAGTGCCCGGTATCCGCGCAAGCCCCGACGAGGGCGCTCTTCCCATCTACGGCCTTCAGGACCGTCTCCGGGCTCCAGTAATGGGACGGTTTGGGGTGGTTGTGGATCGCGATGCCGATCTTATACTCCTGGGCAAGCTTATCGAGCATTGCGAGGTCTTCCTCGCGCGGCTCGGTTGTGAGCACGCGAATGCCCATGGTCTTCGCGAACTCGAAGACCTTCCGGGCGGAGGCTTCGTCACTGCCCAACCCGACGACACCATAGGCGATGGCCCGCACGCCCGTGGCCTGGAGCTTCGCCTTGACTTCGGCGATGACCTCGGGCGCAGCGTTGTGGTCGAAACCGATCGGCTTATCCTTGGAGAGCCGCTGGCCGGGGAAGAACTCGACGAAGCGAATCCCGAGCGACTGCAAGGTGTCGAGCGTCTCAAGAACCGTCAGCTCGCGGAACGTCCAGGCCTGACACGAAAGCTGCCATCCAGGGCGTTGCCGGCGCTGGGGGGCGGCGGTCTGTGCCCCAACGGCCATGACGAGTGTCGCCGCGCATGCGGCAATGAGTGGTGTTCTCATGGGGTATGTCCTTTCATTCACCGATACGGCTTGCGCTGACGGTGATGTTCGCCGGCAGAAACCGGATGTCCTTCCCTGAAGGGGACCCGACCGATGTCACCGCTTCGAGTGTCTCAGGTCCCGGACCGCGTCAAGGATGCGATTGGCCAACGCGGCTTTCGGCATCAGCGGCAGGTCTTCACGGGCGCCTGTCGGCCAGACGAGCGTGGCCGCGTTGGTGTCGGCATCGAAGCCGGAATCGGGCGCCGATACGTCGTTGGCGACGATAAGGTCCAGCCCCTTGTCGAGCAGTTTGCGGGCGGCATTGGCGACGAGGTCATGCGTCTCCGCCGCAAACCCGACCACCGTCCGTTGACCCTTGGAGGCCGCCAGCCTTGCGATTACGTCCGGAGTGGCGCCCAGGGCCAGGGTGTAGGTATCGCCGATGTCCGCCTTCTTGAGCTTCTGGTCGGCCACGGCCGAGGGGGCATAGTCGGCAGGTGCGGCTGCGCCGATGAACACTTCTGCATCGGCGAATGCTGCCTGGGCCACCCTGAGGTACTCGGCGGTCGTCGAAAACCTCACAAGCCTGACGCCGGCCGGGGGATCCACGGTGAGATGGCCTGCCAGCAGGGTCACGTTGGCGCCTCTGCGAAGCGCTGCTTCGGCAATGGCAACGCCCATCTTGCCCGAGGAACGATTCGAGATGAACCGAACCGGATCGAGCGGCTCTCGGGTCGCCCCTGCGCTGACAACGATGCGCAAGCCGGCCAGGTCCCCCTTTGCTCCATCCTGCCCGGACGTGCCGGGGACCGTGACGCCAAGCTTCCGGTGGACTGCGGCGAGTATGGTCTCGATGTCGGCAAGCCGTCCCTTCCCCTCGCTGCCGCACGCAAGACGCCCGACGCCGGGCTCGATGATCTCGACGCCTCGCGCTTGGAGCACGGCCAGATTCGCCTGCGTCGCGGGGTTCTCCAGCATGACGGTGTTCATGGCGGGCGCGACCATGACGGGTGCGGTTGTGGCCAGCGCCAGGGTGGTCAGCGCGTCATCGGCGATCCCGTGAGCCACCTTGGCGATGAGGTTGGCCGTGGCCGGCGCAAGCAGAACCAGATCGGCAGACTGAGCGACCGAGATGTGCGCCATCTCGCCATCGTAGGGTTCGTCGAACACTCCCGTCAAGACGGGCTCGCCGGTCAGCGCCCTGAACGTCGCCGATCCGATGAACCTCAGGGCATGCTCCGTCATCGCGACTCTCACGCGCGCCCCCTGCTGGACCAGCTTCCCGGCGACATCCGCGGCACGGTAGGCGGCGATGCTGCCCGAGACACCCAGGATGATGCTCTTGCCGTGAAGTGGCTGCTCGTTCATGGCCGTCCGCCTTTCAACGATCCCATACGTGACGCTGTGCGAAAGGAGTTACAGCACCTGCGCAGCCGACCGATCGCCCGCGGCGCAGCTCCCCGTCTTTCGGATCAACGTGTTCATTATAGTGCAACCGCGCCCCGCCGGTGATCGAGCAGCGGCTTGCGGCGCGCCGACACGTGGACCACGGTATCCTGCGCCTCGCGTCCGATGGGAACAATCAGAGTTGCTCCCGAGCGGCGCGGCTTGACGTTCGTCAGCGAGCCTGTCTTCGGGTTCAGAATGCGGACGCGCTCGACGGGTTCGTAGTCGCGGACATCGAGAACGATCTCCGCCTCGCCTGCCGGAACCAGCGCCACGATGTCGGCCTTTCCGGCCATGCACCTGCAGGAACCTTTCGCGATGCCCGGCGACGGCGCGAGGCTGTCCAGGTCGCGCACCTGCCGGTTGAAGAACCGCGAGCAAATGCCGACGTACCGGCGGCCAAGGTCATTCGATGGGCTGATGCCCCTGGATCGCGCGATGCCGGGGTCCCAGGAGGCGACGTTGGGCTCACGTGCGTCGTTGTGCAGCAGGTAGTGGATGCCTGACATCGCCTGTCGCCAGACCTCGCCGCGCACTTCCTCATGCTCGTAGGGCGGACCTTCGGTCTTGATTGCCGGCGTTGGGCCGAAGGCGGGAACACCGGGGTTTTCCACACGCAGCCCACCCTCACCGGTGCGGTCGGCCCAGATCGCCCCGCGCGAGGTGAAGAACCGCCGCCAGAAGGCCTCGGCGCGAGCAGCCTCGGGATTCAGGTACGACCATTCGTCGCGGTAGTCGAACCAGACGTTGTCGAAGGGCCGGGTCTCGCCGATGAGCTTCATGGCGAAGCGCTCCCAGAGCCACTGAGCCTTGCGCCTGGGCGGCCATTGGCTATTCCATTGCTCGCCTCCGATCTCTTTCGGGTCGGCCAGTTGTACGATGTCGGCTGACCGGGTTGCGAACCCGCCCATGCTGACGTTGAACGGGTGATGCGGCCATCCGGGGCTCGGGCCGTGCTCCTTTGCCCACCCGAAGAAGACCGTAATGCCCACCAGCAAGCCACGCTTCCTGGCCTGGGCGCACAGGTCGCGGATGCGGGCCCAGTAGTGGCGTTTCGGGTCCTTGCCATCGTCGAACCTTTGCAGGTCATATGTTCCGTCCGGCATGCGTGCCCAGGGCAGCAGGGGTTCGCGCGATCCGAGCCGCCAGTCGCCAGGCTTCGCCCCGGTGAAAGCCCATACATGAACCGTCGAGTGGCCCTCGCGCCGGCAGGTCTCGAGCCAGGCCGACAGGTCGAGGCCGCCATTCATGGGAACCACCTGCGTCCCGCTGTCGCCGATGAGCATCGTCGTTCGGCCTCGGTATGTGACGTAGCGCCTCGATGGGCTCGGGCGAATGCCCGTCGTGCCCCGGCCAATACCGTTCAGGGCAAGACATGCCGCGATGCAGACCATCGCCTGCACGTTCATTGGCGTACCTTTTCAGAGGGCTTGATGGGACAGATAGGATAGGCACCGATGGGATGCGGACAGGCTGCGCTCAATCGGCGGCGACTCGCCCTGCCGTGTCCGAATCCCGCATGATCGTCATGGACAGCCCCCAGCCAACCAGAAGCAAGAGCGCACAGGCGATGAACGGAGCGTAGTGGCCGTTGATCCGGGGCAGCCAGGGGATGCTGATCGTCACCCGCTCATAGAGAAACCCGCCGATGGGTACGCCAAGAAGCGCCCCGGCTCCCTGTGCCGTGCCGACCGCTCCCATAACGGCGCCGCGTTGCGACGGCTCGCAGTTCTCGGCGATGTGGGCCATCCATGACGGGAAGGCAATGACGAACCCGACGCCGATCAGCGACCCGCCGACGATGAGCGCCGCGTGCCCCGGTATGAGAATCAGCGCCCACATGGAGAAGCCGCACAGCCCGATTCCAATGCGGACGGCGCGCACTTTGCCCATGCGGTCGCCGATGGTCCCCAGGGGGACCGATGCCAGGGCGATGATCAGGCACGGGACGAGCAGCAAGGACCCGAACATGGACTCCGACATGCCGTACTCGGCCATGGCGAACAGCTTGACGAGGAACATGATCTGGCCGACACCGAAGAAGACCACGAAGGCCATCAGCAGCATCTGAGGCGACCGCCGCAGCGTTGCGACGAGCGTGCTCAAGGAGAAGCCCTCATCTCCGGCCGCCTCCTCGCGCTTATGGTGCGGCGGCACGTTGGGAATGCGCCACCATGCCGCCAGCGCCGTGAAAACGAACACCACGCTGATCAGGTAGAAGGACGCCTGGCGCGGGTCAATGACCGTGCCGTGGACATGCTTGGCCAGGGCGTCCGGCGAATGGGCCGCCACGTACTCCGGAAGGCGTTGCGTGACCAGGGCCGTCAGGTCATTCGCCGCCCCGCCGAGAGCCGGACCGAGCGCGATCCCCACCAGGTAGGTCACATTGAAGAGGCTCATGGCCTGACTCCGACGATCCTCCGATACGACGTCGGCCATCATGGCCAGCGCGGCGGGCCAGAGCGCCGCGGCGCCCAGTCCATCGAGAACGCGGAGCGCTGCGAAGAAGTACCATTGCTGCGGCAGGACGTAGAGGGTCAGGATGGATGTCACGACGCTGACGAGCGGCCCAGCGATGATGAGCTTCTTGCGCCCCACACGGTCGCCGATGATGCCGAAGGGGCCCTTCATGAGCCCCTCACACAGCAGGAACGCTGCACCGATAGCCGTGACCGCCGTCTCGCCGTAGCCCATGCTGAACTTCAGGTAGACGGGCATCGCCGAGACGTTCATCATGGCATAGGCAAGCTCGGCGAAACCTGCCACCAGGGCGACGGCAATGATGATGGACCGCGCGCGCGCGGTTAGGCCTGACGCGAGACCGGTGGATTCCGACGCCGCCATCGGCTCAGTCGGTCCGTCCTGACGATGGCTTTGGCGGCCCCATCGGTCTCATGTCGGTCTGCGAACCGTACCAGTCCTACGGGATCGCGACTTCCTTGCCTGCTTCCGACGAGGCGTAGATGGCATCCATGATCTTGGCGACTGCCAGACCATGCTCTCCGGTCGTCAGCGGCTCGGTGTTGTTGAGGATGGCTTCGCAGAAGTGCTTGACCTCGGCCGAGTGGGTGGCGATATCAGCATGGGGGATCTCGGGCTTGAAGGTCTGCAGCGAGCGATGCTGCTCGCGCACGATGGTCAGCGGATGGGTCACGGCCCCGCCCTCGGTCCCGCAGATGGTGCTGGTGAACACGTCCTCGGGGATATTGGCCACGAAGCTCGATTCGAGGGAGATCGTCGCGCCGTTCTCAAAGCGGATCAGGCCGATGGCAAAGTCCTCGACGGTGAAGTTCTTGTAGTCCCACTGGCCCATGAAGCCCACGATGTCGGACCGCTTGCCGAACTTGGCGTAGGTCTGGCCCGATGCGGCGATGGGCTTGGGATGGCCGAGAAGCCATAGGGTCAGGTCGAGGATGTGCACGCCGATGTCAATCAGCGGGCCGCCGCCCTGCTTGGACTTGTCAATGAACACGCCCCAGCCCGGAATGCCGCGCCTCCGGAGCGCCTGAGCACGCGCGAAGTAAATCTCGCCGAGGTCGCCGGCGTCAATGTACTGCTTGAGGAGCTGGTTGGTCGGTGCAAAGCGCAGGTTGTAGCCGACCATGAACTTGCGCTTGGCCTTGCGTCCGGCGGCGACCATCTCGGCGGCTTCCCTGGCGTTCATGGCGATGGGCTTTTCGCACAGCACGTGCTTGCCGGCCTCGAAGGCCTTGATCGTCGGCTCATGGTGCAGGTAGTTCGGAGTGCACACCGACACTGCGTCCACCTCTTCCATTTCCAGCAGCTTCTTGTAATCGGTGAACACATGCTTGACATTGAACTTCTCGGCCGCCGCTTTGGCCGCATCCGCGTTCACATCGGCAACCGCCACGATCTTGCACAGATCGGGCACGGCGGCATATCCCGGCATGTGCGCATTCTGCGCAATGCCCCCTGAGCCGATGATGCCGATGCCGAGCTTCTTCTTCGCCACGAGATCCGTCCTCCTTGATGATCGTTGCCGACCTCGCTCCGCCGCATCGCGGAGCCGTCGTCTACGTTGGGCATTGTACTCCATGCGCGCTGAGCGCCGCCCAGTCGCCGGCCTACCGATAGGCCTCCAGCTCCGCCACCGACATCTGTAAGCCGGGCTGGTTGGGGCCGTCAGGCTTGATGGACATGACGCGGATGTAGCGCGCCTGCGTGGGCTCGAACGTCGCTTCGAAGGGCTTGCCGTCGTGACCGTCCTTCCGGGCGACGGTCTTCCATGCCTGGCCGTCCGTCGAGACGCGTATTTCCAGCTTAGTCGGGTAGCCCGTGCCGAAGGTGACCTTGATGCGCTTCAGCGGCACGGTGTCCACGAGGTCCACTTCATAAGTCCAGGGCCATTCGCCGCCTGCAAGCGCGATGGTGTCGAGCTTGCCGTCCACGCCCAGCCTCGGGAAGTGCATGCCGCTGTTGACGACCAGTTCGTGCGAGCCGTCGAGGCTCAGGAGCTTGGCCTGCTTGCGGAACGCCAGATTGCCGGGCGGTACGGGGGGCTTGGCCACGCCGGTGCGGAGTTCGGCGATGGCGGCCTTGAGCAGTTCGATCTGCGACCGGTCCAGCGAGCCGTCGCGGTAGAGCATGGCATCAATGGAGACCACACCGCCGCGCCGATTCACCTCGAACAGGTAGTCGCCCAGTTCGGCCTTGGTGTAGGCGCACCCCGGCTGCGCCCACGAGCCCGGTGACAGGTACGAGAGGATGTGCCACTGCTCGCCCTCGATCCAGCGCTCGACGGGCATGTCGAAGAACCTGTTCTGCTCGCCCGTGGTGAAGTCTTCGTGGCGCGTGTAGGGGAGGATCTTCGGGTCCACGCCCCGATTCAGGGCGATGATCCGCTTCGGATTGCCGGCCTTGAGCGCCTTGGCCATGATCCCGAGCGTCTCGTCGGTGTAGCCGATGAAGGGATACATGCCGTCCACCCAGTAGCCGACGACCTTGTCGCCATAGCGGAGGCCGTATTCCTCGACGACGCTTGCCCACTTGCGCACAAAGTCAACGGTGACCGGCGTGGAGCATCCGAAGGCCGGGCCGGCTTTGGCATCGGCGCGCGGGCCGTCACCCGTGTAGTAGAGCATGAGCGGGATGCCCCGCTTGCTCAGCGATCTGTGCAGGTCGAGCACGAGGTCTCGCGTGGCGCAGGCTTCGCCCGGCTTGTAGCCCGTGATTCGGTCGTAGGTGGAGTTGGGCGCGATCATATGGCGCGTGATCTGCATGATCGTGAAGATCACGTAGCCTGCGCCGACCTCCTTCATCGTCTCGGCGAACTTCTCGGTGTCGAACTCGCGAACGCACTCGTCCCAGCTCGTCTCCTTGCCGAAGCTGTGAAGCTGGTCCTTGTTGTTCTGGATGCCGTTCAGATAGTGCACGAAAACCCCTGCGCCGGCCTTCCGGAACCAGTCGGTGTTCGGATTGCGCGGCTCAGCTTCCGCCGGAGCGCAGCCGAGCAGCGCCAGCCCGGCGACACAGGCGAGAAGCCCGATGCCCAATGAGCCCATGCGTGTCCATCCTCTCATGCGTTTTCCTCCCGGGGCGCACCCCCCGGTACAATGATGTCACGAATCGGTTCGGCATATCCCATTCACGCGCCGACGAATCGCGGGAAGCCAGGGATGCTCAGCCTGTACCGGGACGTGTTCAGGTGCTTGAACTCCCGAGGGCGATACCCTGGCCTGATCGGCCCAATCCGTCCGATTCGACCGATCCGACCGATCCGACTGATCCGACTGATCCGTCGTTCCATTCTCGGGCACATGGTAGGCCAGTCGCTCAGGACGTTGGCGTCGAGCAGCCCCTCACTCATTCGTCGTCTGAGCCGTGCGCCCTGAGTGCCATGTAGGTCTGAAACGCCTCTCGGGCAGCGTCCAGGTCAACTGCGGGACGGCCCTCTTGGGACAGAATGCCGTCCAGATCGTCCACCAGCGCGCGGGCCGAGCGAATGCGCACAGAGTCGCCGGCGATTTCGTAGACGATACGGTCACCGGGTTCCACCCCCAACGCGTCGCGCACTTCCCGTGGTATGGTGGTCTGTCCCTTGCTGGTAATCACCGATGCATGCATTGCGTGTGTCCCCTTACATATGGGCTTGGACAATGGTACGCTACCGCAGTAAGGCCGTCCGGCGCCTGCGCGGCCCAGCCCCTATCCCAGCGCCTCGAACACCCGATCCGTCAGCCCATTCCTCAGCGGCACGGTCTTCTCGGGCGGCTTGGGGGAGTCCGTCGTGATGAACATGAGCGCGATCTGCGTCTCCGGGTCGGCGACGCCGATGACGGTGTCAATGCCTGCGTGGCCGAAGATGCCCGGCGACTTGCGACTCCCGAAGCCGAACCAGTCATGGCCCCCGAGCTTCGGCCCATCGCCCCGAATGAGCGGACCGAGGCCCCACGTCTCATGCGCCGGCTCCTTGCCCGCCGATCGTGCCTCGGCAATCTGGCGAGCGTACTGGATCGCGTGCATCTCGTCGAGCGCCGCTTCCGAGATGAGCCTCCGGCTGCCCCACTTGCCCCGGTTGAGGTGAAGCTGCAGCACCTTCAATGCATCACGCGCGGTTCCCATGCAGCCGCCGGCGGGATGGCCTGCAAAGGCGATGCCGTCGTAGTTCGACCCGGGAAGGTCCTTGGGCTGCGGAGTGATGGCCAGAGGAGCGCCGTCGGCCGGCGCAGCGAAGGTCAGCGACCGGGCGCCGATGGGCTCGAAGAGCATGCGGCGACAGAGAGCATCCCACGACTTCTCGCCGGTCTTGCGGAGGATGGCCTCACCCACGACGAACAGGCCGCTGATGCCATGGTACGCTGTGCGCGATCCGGGTTCCCATTCGGTCTTGGCCGCGCAGACCGCCCTGAGGCTCGCAGCACGCTCTTCCGGAGTTCGGGCCAGGCCGACGCCCGGCGGATTCGGGATGCCCGCCGAGTGGGTCATAAGGTGGCGTATCGTGATGCCGTCCTTGCCGCCGCCGGTGAACTCGGGGATGTAGGTCCGCACGGGCGTATCGTAGGCGATCACCCCCTTCTCCTGCATCATGACGATCACCGTGGCCGACACGAACTTGGAGTAGGAAAACAGCGGGTGGATTGTGCGCGCCGTCACCTTCGAATCGCGCCCCTTGAGCGTCATGCACGTGCCGAGATAGCGCTCGATGGAGACGCGGCCCCGCCGCGATGCGACAACGGCACAGCCGGGATAGACGCCCTCCCGAATGCCGGTTTCCATGAACGCGTACACGGCGCTGCCCGTTTCCGGCCCGCCAAGCCCAACCGCCGCTGCTCCCATGCCGATCAGAAGCTCCCTTCTTGTCGCTTCACCCATTCTCCGGTCCTCCCCAGATCGCACGCGACATCAGCGCGCAGATGCGCTCCAGCCGCTCGCGGTCCGTCTCATCGAACGCGTCGAGGTCGTTCGAGTCCACATCGAGCACAGCCCTGACCTCACCCTGAGCATCGAGGATGGGCACGACGATCTCGGAAAGCGTGGACGAAGAGCAGGCGATGTGATGGGCGGCAAGGCGCACATCCGGCACGATCTGCGTCCTCCGCTCGCGCGCCGCCGCGCCGCACACTCCTCGTTCGAATGGTATGGTCAGGCAGCCATGGCCGCCCTGATACGGCCCGACTTTGAGCAGCCCCGGCGAGACAACCCGATAGAAGCCGGTCCAGTGGAACCGGTCGAAGGCGTGATGCAGTTCGCACGCGACCGTGGCCATGACCGCGACCTCGTCCGTCTCGCCTTCGATCAGCCGCTCGATCCGGTCGAGGACCTCGGCATACCTCGCGCGCTTATCCGATGCTGACATGTGGAAAGGGGTTCGATGGCGCGCGTCGGCGCTCCTGCGTCCATGGGGCGCCCTTGAGCGCCGGGACCTCGAACTCAGGCCCGACGCGCAAGGAACGTATGGCGGCAAAGACCCGGCGCATCTGTTCGTCGGACCGGAACTGGTTCATGAGCCAGGGCCAATGCCCGATCCAGGCGGCGACTTCGCCCATGCCGCCTCCCGTGTGACCATCTCCCAGAGAGAGCGGCCAGTCCCCGGCCATGGCGGAGGCATGACCCGGAGCTTTGCGCTGGACGACAGCCCCGTCGCTTCGTTCGAGTGCCCGAGCATCACGCCGAAGCCAAGGACGATCATCCCGCGGCGGGTCATGGGACGATGCTCACGCGGGACCCTTCGGCTTGCGCGCCCGAACCACCGTATAGGGCAGCGGAGGGGGCAGGGGCAGCGCTGTGATCTCTTCAAACCCGGCCCGATCCAGCCACTGCACACACTCGGCCGCCGAGAACACCGCACCCTCGGAGCTCGTAAGGAGCATCTGCAGCGAGAATAGGGCGCTGAATGGCGGCTCGGTCTTCGTCTCGTCCAGCATCATGTCCGAGACGACAAGAACCCCGCCTGGCTGAAGGGCCGCCATCGCCCCGTCGAACATCCGCGCGATCGTGGCGGGCGACATCTGATGCAGGACGCCGCTGAACAGCACGGCATCGTAGGCTTCAGAGCCATAGTCGCCGGAACGAGCGTCACCGGCGATCACGCCCACGCGGTCGGCTACGCCGGAGTCGCGCACCAGTTCCGCCGCGATGGCTACGACGCCCGGCAGGTCCAGCACTGAGCACCTCAGACCGGGATACGTCTGAGCGGCGAGGACCGAGTAGGTGCCCGGTCCGCCGCCGACATCAAGAAGCCGGCGCGCGGCGCCGAGACCGAGGTGACCGACGACAGCGCGAGCGACTCCGACAGCGCGTTCGTGCATGCCCATCACAAACGCCCGCGTGAGGGCCGGATCGTCGCCGAGGTGTTCCTCGGGGCGCACAACCGGTCTGCCGGAGCGCACCGCTTCACTCAGCCTCCCCCAGGCCGCGTACTGGTCCCTGCTCCACCGAAGGGCGCTGCCCAGATATCCGGGAGTGCCCGGAACGAGAAACGCCTGCGCCATAGGAGAGAGCGCGTACGCGTCACCGTCTCGAGTCAGCAGCCGCAGTCCGACGCAGGCGTTCAGCAGCATCGCCGTTGCCCGCGAGTCCGTGCGCAAGTGCGCCGCGACGCCTTCTGCGGTCATGGGACCGGCGCCAAGCGCGGCGAACACGCCGAGATCGGAGGCTTCAAGCATCAATGCAGAAGACCAGTATCCGGTCGCCATCTGGAAGATCGGGCCTGGGTCCGGGCGGTTCGTCATATCAGACTCCTTTGGTGAAACGGTTGCGGGCCCTGGCCGGCACCGAAAACCTGAAGATCGTGCGGCCCCGCCAGTTCTGCTCCCCTGCAACGCCGACGATGCGTCCCTCGTGGATGCCGGAGGCCAGCCCCGAAGGGTCGAGCCTTATCGGCTTGCCCGGAGCCGCAGTCGAGACAAGCCGTCCGTCCACATAAAGCTCGACGCGGCGAACGGGCGCTGCCCCTGTCACCGACACCTTCAGGGACACCGGTCGCCTGACCGTCATGTCGGGCTTGATGCCCGCAGTCCGGACGATGATGGGCCGTGCCCACGGTGCACATAGCGGATCACCGACGATGAGCTGCTGATAGGGACCGGCGACGGACTGGTAGAACGCCTCGGCCAGCGTGCATCCATGCGCGTAGAACACGTGCAGGAACGCCGACGGGAACTTGGCGGGCAGGTTGTACGGCTCAGTGACGGTTCCCGAAGAGCCGGCAGCGCCATGACGTATCCACTCGCTCAGGAGCGTCTGGCCGCCGCCCCTCATGACGCCCGCAAGGCTCGTCAGGTGATCGCAGAAGGCACCGGGCAGGATACGGCTTCTGCTGGACTTCCAATCCACCGTCGCGGCCCCGATCACGGCTCCCGCCACATCGGCGCGATCCATCGGTAGAAAGCCCGTCTGTATCTCGGCACGCACACCGAGGCGCGCCAGCGCGGCCTTTGCAGGCTCGAATGCCCACTGTCTCGGGCCGGTTCGCGCCTGATCCGACGAAGCCATGAAGTAGATCGTGCCCCTGGGCCGACGGCAATCCGCTGAAGCGCTCCTCCGCAATGACGCCAGCGCCTCCGTGACTGTGTTGGCCCGAACGCCCACGTAGGCCAGCATGCACGCGGGCAGATAGGCCCGGCCTGAAGCTCCCTGAACAGGCAAGCCTGCCGGACTCCAGCGTGAGCCGGGCTCGAACGGGCGTGGAGGCTCGACCTGCAGACGCACCGAGCGCATTCCGGCGATTAGCGCCCGGAAATCGCTGCGTGCCCTGAGCGTGGTCAAGTCAGGATCGCGCTCGGTATGCGCTGCGTTGATCCATCCGGCCTTCACCGCAAGGCGCAGCGACCGCATGGCGTCATCGGGGCGGCGGCTCAGGGCGCAAAGGCATGCCAGATCGTACATCAGCGACGCATCGTCGGCATGGCGATTGGACAGCCCTCGCCCGATCTCGAGGGCACGCGTCAGACTTGCCTTGACGTCCGGAGCCGGCTCGCCTGCCCCGAGCTTGGGCTGGATCCGCATGACGATGGCATCGAGCTCGGCGCGCGCATTGGCATCGGCGCGGGAGTATGGCTTCGGCCTGACGGGCCGGCGGATGCCTCGATAGTACCAGTTCGCATCCATGGCGAGAAACGCTGGCTCAGCGGGAGCTTCGCCCTCCCAACGCGCTACGCCCTTCCCGAGCAGCGTGTGAAGGTAGGTCATGCCCGTCAGCGAGGCGGGCTGCGTGATATAGCGCGGAAAGGACCGACCCGCCATTGCCGGGCTTACGTCAACCGCGTAGGGGAAGCCCGACGAATAGGCGATGCACGCGATCTGGCGCGTCAGGCGCCGCGCACGTATCTCGGCCAGGATCGGATCCAAGATCAGCGCGCGAAAGTCGGCCAGTGAAACCGTGTCACGCGGAGGAACACCGCGCAGAACCATCACATTGGAGGATGGAACCTTCCTGAGGCTCGCATACTCCCTGGCAATGGTGACGGAGGTCGCATCGCCGGCGTTGGCCACGATGAACACATTCTCCGGGCCGAGCGCGGCTCGGGTTCCCGCCGACATGACCAAAGCCGCGACCGTCGCTGTCAACCGCAGACTAATCCTCAACCCGATGCTCCCGACATTCAAGGTATTTGGCTATACGGCGCGCAGCCTCCCGGATGTCCGATACCGAGGCCGCATAGCACAGGCGCACGGACCTTTTGCCTGCCTCTCCGAAATCTATGCCCGGAGCGACGGCGACCCCTGCGCATTCGAGCAGCTCGAACGCGAAGGCCAGCGAGTCGCGCGTAAAGCGGGACGCGTCGGCGAAGACGTAGAACGCTCCATCAGGCAGGGCCGGTATGCCGAAGCCCAGATCTCGAAAGAGCGATACGATCAGGTCGCGGCGCGCTCGATAGGCTCCGACCATCTCCTCCGTCGCCGCGTCGCCCTGCTCGATCGCCGTAACTGCAGCTTCCTGCACGAACGCGCCTGCGCTGATCATGAAGTTCTGCTGCATCGTCTGGAGCGTCCGCATCATCTCCTGAGGCGCGATGATATAGCCGAGCCGCCAGCCTGTCATGCAGTGCCGTTTCGAGAACCCGTCCACCACGATGGCTCGGTCGGTGACGCTCAATGCCGATGGCGCAGGCTCTCCATAGACGATCCCATGGTAGATCTCGTCGGAGAGGATCGGCACGCCGATCTCCGCCAGAGCCCGCAGGCGCTCCAGATCGAGAACAGCGCCAGTCGGATTGGCCGGCGAGTTGACGAGCAGCAGCCTCGTCCGATCCGTGACGGCCTCCTTCACTCGGTCAGGATCGAGCTTGTAGCCGTCGGCAGCATTGGCGCCAATCTGAACGGGCACGCCGCCGAAGAAACGGATGAAGTTCGGATAGCATGGGTAGTGGGGCGTGGCCATGATGACCTCGTCGCCCGGACGGATGAGCGCTCCGAATGCATAGAGCATGGCCTGCGACGATCCGGCGGTGACCATGATTCGATCGGCGCTGACCTCGACGCCGTGCCGTGCAGAGCAGTTCCGCGCGATGGCCTCCCGCAATCTCAGGCTCCCGAGCGAGTGGGTATAGTGCGTATGCCCATCGCGCACGGCTCGAATGGCCGACTCGCAGATCGGCTCGGGCGTCGGGAAATCGGGCTCGCCCACTTCGAGATGGATGACGGAGCGCCCTTGGCGCTGCATCTCCTGGGCGCGCTCCAGGACTTCCATGACGAGGAAGGGCTGCAATCCGGCCGCGCGGTCGGCTATGTCGAAGGAGTCACTCATGCTCGAAGATGCCATGCTCGACGATGCCCGATTCGATCAGGTGCAGCGCGAGCTGCTGGCCGCCACCGACGCGATCCTTACCGCCATCGCTGCAGGCGACGCCGCGACTTATGCTTCGCTGTGCGTCCCCGAGTTATCCTGCTACGAGGACGTGTGCCCGTATAGAATAGACGGCGTCGCGTTTCACCTGCACCTCGTTCAGCGAGCGGCATCGCGCCCCCAACCCGTGCGCACCGACATCCTGACCCCAAGGGTGCAGGTCTACGGCGATACTGGCATTGTGACCTGCACGCGCCTCATCACCCATGACGATGCGCCGGTCGAGAGCGAAGCGTATCGAAACCCCGGCGCCGGCCTGCGATGGGAGACCTTCAATGAGACGCGCGTGTTCGTCAGGCAGGGCGGAGGGTGGAGGATGGTGCACTTCCACAGGTCGCGAACGTGAGCGCACGCTCCGAGCACGGCGGCTCGATCACCCGCGCGGCGCTGCTGGCCGCCGGTCGAGGAACCCGGCTGGGCGAGTTGACGGCTCACACGCCGAAGCCGCTCATCGAGGTGCGGGGCAAGTCCCTCCTTACATGGATCATCGAGGGGCTGCGCGATGCAGGCATCGGCGAGTTCCTCTGCGTCATCGGATACCTCGGTGATGCCATTCGAGAGCGCTACGGTGACGGCTCTTCACTGGGCGTGCGCATGGAGTATGTCCGGCAGTTCGACGCGCACGGCACCGGCGCGGCGCTCCGATTGGCGCGGGCGTTCGCCCAGGACGGCCCCATCCTCATGTCGTTCGGCGACATCCTCACCAACTATGGCCACTATCGTGACCTGCTCGATGCCTTTCGAGGGCGCGGCCATGCAGCCGTCATGGGCATCAACCCCATGGCTGATGTCAGCGCCGGCGCGGCGGTGATTCGCGATGGCACCCAGGTCGTCCGCATCGTTGAGAAGCCCGGTCCCGGCGACCCCGTGAGCCAGTGGAACCAGGCGGGGGTCACCGCATTCGGCGAGGCTGTCTGGCCGGTTCTGGAGCGTATCCCGCAGTCCCCGAGGGGCGAATACGAGATCACAGCGGCCATGTCCATGCTCATCGCCGGGGGGCACAAGGTGAGCGCCGTCGAGTTCAACGGCTTCTGGTCCGATGTCGGCACCCCCGAGGCGCTTGCCGCGGCCCAGCGCAGTTGGCTCGAGCCTTCGCAGGTCTCGCCCGGTCGGCTCGCCGACGCACCCGAAATGCTTCTGCCCGTCCGTGCGTAAGGGACAACGGTGTGACAGCGCACCGGTGACCTGATAGGACGGAGGCGGATGGACTGGCCATGGGTTCGGATGAGAAGCGCGTCATGATGGGAGCGCCTGCGGCGCGGCGGGCCCGAGCCGCTGCGGCGCGACGGCTGCTCTGGATCGTCGTTCTCGCGGCGATGGCGGCTGCGGCTGTCTACTACCGGTCGCGCCCCGCTCGGGTTGAGACGACGGCCCCGGTCGTGGAGTCGGTGACGGAGAGCATCGCGGCCACGGGCCGGATCGAAGGCGCGCAGGAAACAAACGTCTCGTCCGCGGTGCCGGGGCGCGTGCGGCGCTTGCTTGTTGCGGAGGGCGACCGGGTCGAGGCCGGAGCGGCGCTCGCCATCCTCGACAACAGCGTCGAGACGGCGGAGGTCGAGGCTGCCCGCGCGGCTCTGCTGACGGCGCTGGCCCAGCTTCGCCAGGCCTCAGCTCCGACCCGGCGCTCGGAACTCGCGCGGACCCGTGCCGATGCGGAGCAATCGGTGCGCGTCGCTCAGGCGAAGCTAGCCGCTGCCGAGCACAGGCTGGCCGAACTGGTGCGCGGTCCCACTGCCGAGCAGATCGAAGCGGCGGCGGCGGCTCTGGCCTCGGCCGAGTATCGGTCCCGCGCTGCGGCGTCGGCTGCCGATCAGGCTCGCGCTCGGCTGGCTCAGGCCGAGCGGGACCTGCGGCGTCAAACTGCGCTCGTGGCCGATGGCGCTGTCTCACAATCGGATGCCGATCGGGCGCAGACGACTCGCGATGAGGCAGAAGCGGCCCTCAAGACTGCCGAGGAGTCGCGTGGAGCGGCCGAGAACGCCCAGCGTGAGGCTGCGGCGCGGCTGGCGGAGCTTCGGGCAGGAACGCGCAAAGAGACGTTGGACCTCGCCCGTGCCGAAGTCCTGGCGGCTCGCGCCACGCTTCAGGGCGCAACCCGCGTCGGGGCGGCTCAAATCGAAACCGCCGTCATCGGACCGCGCGGTGTTGACATAGCTGTGGCCCGAACGCGCGTCGCCGAAGCCCAGCGGTCGCTGGACCTTGCACGGGCACGACTGGCCGATACGGTGGTCCGCGCGCCGGCGGCCGGGCTGATATCGAAGGTGCTTGCCTATCCCGGCGCGTCGTTGGCCGCTTCATCGCCGCTGCTGCGCCTCGTTCCGGCCAACCCGCTCGAAGTCGTGGTGGACGTTGACGAGAACTACCTCGGAAAGGTCCGACCCGGTCTGGAGGCCATTGTTGCCAGTGATGCCTTCCCCGGCGAGCGCGCCCTGGGACGGGTGACGCGCGTCGGCGCTCAGGTGGATCGGGATCGCGGCTCCATCGAGGTCCGCGTGCTTCCGATGCGGCAATACGGCTGGCTTCGCCCCGGACAGACGGTCTCGGTCAATGTCATCGTTTCTGCCGAACGGCGTATGCTGACCGTGCCTCTCACGGCAGTCACGACACAGGGCATGGGCTCGTCAGCGGCGGCGCAGGCGCAGGTCTACGTGGTCGCGAACGGCGTGGTGCGTGCCCGCAATGTGCGCACCGGCGCGCCAGGCGCCAGGCGCATGCCGATCGTCGAGGGCATCGGCGAGGCTGATCGCGTGGTGGTGGACGCGTCCACGGTCAAGCCCGGCCAACGCGTTGAGGCCGCAACGGCCTCAGATAGGCCGGCACGGTGAGGTTCGAGGCGACCGTCGCGACCCGCCACCTCGTTTCCGGGCGCGGCCAGACGCTCCTGACGGTTGGGGCCGTGGCCATAGCGGTGACGGTGATCGTATTCATCACCAGCCTGATTCAGGGACTGCAGGCCCGGATCGTCAACGACCTGATCGGCTCGCTGCCCCACGTGACCGTCAAGCCTGCGGAACGACCCGCACGTCCGCTCAGCCAGGCTGCGTCCGATAGGCCTGGCCTCGCCACGTCGCTCGTGCAGCCGTCCACGGAACGGAGGGCGCACTTCGACGATGTGCCCCGCGTCGAGCAGCAGCTTGCGTCCTTCCCCGGCGTGAAGTCGGTCGCGCCCGCCATCCGGGGCCAGGCGTTCCTGATTCACGGCGCCAAGCAGTTCGGCGTCTCCGTTTCGGGCGGCGCCCCGGCGCTTCAGGAGCGCATCGCCGGCCTGCAGAAAGACCTTGTGGCCGGCCGGTGGCTCGAGCTGGGTCCCGATGAGATCGTGATCGGAGTCAGGCTTGCCAACGAGGCAGGGATCGGCCTGGGCGACCGAGTCCGGCTGATCTCCTCCGAGGGGGTTGACGGGGTGTATACGGTCGCCGGCCTGTTCGATACAGGCCAGAACTCGACGGACCTCGGCGCGGTCTTCACCGACCTCAGGACGGCCCAGAGGCTGTTTCGTCTGCAGGGATCGGTATCGTCCTTCCTGATCAAGCTCGATGACCCGTTCATGGCCAACACCACGGCCGATGCGATCGCCGGCGCACTGGGACACGACGCCGAAAGCTGGATGCGCGAGCAGGCGCAGTTCGTCAACGGCCTGCGCGCCCAGAGCTCATCGAGCGCCATGATCTCGCTTTTCGCGCTGCTCGCCTCGGCCTTCAGCATCGCCGCTGTCCTGATCGTCTCGGTGATCCAGAAGAGCAAAGAGATCGGCATCCTCAAGAGCATGGGCGCGCGGAACCGGCAGATCCAGCTCATCTTCGGACTTGAGGGTCTCATCATCGCGGTGGCCGGCGCCATCCTGGGATGCGGGCTCGGCTATGGGATTCTGAGAATGCTGGCCGGCGTGCGTCAGGTGGCCCGATTCGGCAAGGTGGACCAGCTCTTCCCGATCTCGTTCGACGTGGCGATCTTCGCTGGAGCAGCCATTGCGGCAATCCTGACCACGCTGATCGCGGCCACCCTTCCTGCGCGCAGGGCAGCGAGGATGGACCCCGTGGAGATCATCCATGGCAACTGAAGCGCGGGTCGCCGTTGAGGGCATCGGGCTTCGCAAGGTTTACGGCCTGGACACGCCGTTTCCGGTCGAGGTCCTGCAGGGCGTAGACGTCCGGGTCACAGCGGGCGAGTTCGTGGCCATCGTCGGCCAGAGCGGATCGGGCAAGACCACGCTCCTGAACCTGCTCGGCGCGCTGGACCGTCCGACGGCCGGAAGGGTCATCCTCGATGGGCGGGACACTGCCGAGCTTGGCGACGATGATCTCGCCGACCTTCGCAATCGGGCTGTCGGCTTCGTGTTCCAGTTCCACTATCTGCTGCCCGAGTTCACGTGCCTGGAGAACGCCCTGATGCCGCTCAAGATCCGCCAGGGCGCCGCATCGCGGGAAGACGTCGAGCGCGTCACGGCGTTGCTCGCCCGTGTCGGTCTTGGCGACCAGTTGCGCAAGCGTCCCAGCCAGATGTCGGGCGGCCAGCAGCAGAGGGCCGCCGTCATCCGCGCGCTCGCGGCACAGCCCAGACTCGTCTTGGCCGATGAGCCGACCGGAAACCTCGACGTGCGCGCCGGCCAGGAGGTATTCGACATGATGCGCGAGATGACCCGCGAGACGGGCGTCGCCTTCGTCATGGTGACGCACGACGAGCAGCTTGCCGACGCCGCCGACCGGATCATCCACGTCGAGCTGGGACGAGTGCATGAGCATGAGCATATTCTGAAGGGTGAAGGATGAAGGGTGAAGGATGAAGGACGAAGGATGAAGGGTGAAGGGCGAAGGAGGAAGGGTGAAGGGCCTATGGCCAACGCTCGAGCCAATCCCACGCATCGCGCTGCATCCTGGGATTGAACTCGTGGGGTGTGTCGTACATGCGTGTTCTGATCCTGTCGGACGCCCCCGCTTTGGCCCACAACGCAGCGAGCTTCTCGAACGCCGCCTGAACGCCCTTCGGCGCGAACAGGGTATCCGTGCGATCCGTTGATGACCAGCATCGGGGTCGGCCGTTGCCTGCGACGCGATGCAGGGATAGAGCGACCCGACATCGGCCCCAGTGGAGGCGTGACGCACGGAGCAGGGCGAGAGGCGTGCACTCATTGGTCCGATCGGACTGATCCGACTGATCCGACTGATCGGACCCATCGTCCCCCTGGGCGGCTCGCCTGCGCCCCCGAAATGCTTCTGCCCCGTCCGTGCGTAAGGGGCAACGGAGCGGTGGGAGCCGGTATTGTGGAGCCGATGCGGCCGCGGCGGCTTACGTTCGGTCGCGGCCCGTCAACACTGGCTTCCCACCACATCCTCAACAGCATCAAGATCGAGGGGCGCGAGAGCCGTGAACGGCTCGAAGCTGTCTTCCGTGACCACGCCGGTATCCTCAACACGGATGTAGATGCGCTCGTCATGGATCCACAGCGACGGATCGAGGCTGATGACAAGGCCCGGTTCAAAGGGCTTCTCGAAGTACTTGCCTGCGTCATGCACCGCCATGCCCACGGGATGGGAGCAGTGCCCGGTCCACTCCAGCGCCTTCCGCACGGCGTCCTCGATGGGCGATCTCGACCATTGCGTCGCATCCACCCATGCTCGGGTCTCGTCGGCGGCTTCGCGCATGGCATCGCGCGGCAGGACGCCGGGTCGAATCCGCTCGATCAGCGCCTTGTGATGCCGCACGATGAAACCGTACAGCTCCCGCTGCTCGGCTGAGTAACGGCCGTTGACGGGCCACATGCGTCCTATGTCGCTTGTGTAGCTGCACACGTCGGGTGCGCCGTCCATGAGGATGAGGTCGCCATCGCGGAGCAGGCCGTCGTTCCGACAGTAGTGGCCGTCCCAGGTGTTCTCGCGGCCCGCTGGGATGATGGCGCGGTACCCCTCTCCGCGCGCTCCTCCCCCGATGAACACCCGGTGCATCACGGCATGGAGGTCATACTCGCGCAGACCGGGCCGGGTGATTGCCATGGCCTCCAGCACCGCCCGTGCCGAAAGCTCGCCCGCGCGCCGCATGACGGCGATCTCCTGCGGGCTCTTGAGCATGCGCATGGCATCGAGAATCGGAGACAGGTCCCGCAGCTCCGCATCGGGGCAGCGCTCGCGGAGGCGCGCGATGAACCGGTCCTGCCGCGTGCCGCCTCCGTCCCATGGGTCGGAGGCTTCCAACCGCGCCGCATGCACCAACATGTCGCGCGATGACATACGCCCTTCCGCCGGCTGGAAGGGCGTATAGACGATTCGCTGCCCGACGAGGCGAGGTTCCAGCTCCGACCACGGGTACACGGCATCGAGACCTGTCAGTGCGCAAATCCGCTCGGCATCCTCGGCGTATGTGAGCGTTGGCTCATCCGACGCGCGCTCGGGCCGGTTGGGTAGGAAGGCCGACGCCGTTTGCGTTGTGCCGTCGAGCAGGACATACGCCTGTGGCGCCTCAAGACCCGTCAGATAGAGCGCCTCGTTGGTCTGCCGAAACAGCTCGAAGGCGCGCAGGGGACCGGCGCCCTGCAGCACAGCCACGGCGTCGCCGATCTCGCTGTAGAGCCGCTCCCGACGCCGGGCAAACTCGGATGGGGCAAACCACGACCAGACGCGCGTGGGCGCAGCGTCAGCATGGGGTGCAGTCGTCATCGGCGGAGCATCTCCTCTCGATCGTGACCGAGCCTGTCGCACGGCAGCGCAATCGGCCTCGCCTGACTTGATACTCCGGCGTCGGGCACACCTCCTGCTTTGCGAAGGCGCAGTCGCGCTTGAGCCACTCATGCCTTGAGGGGTGGGTGCAGCGTTGGCGAAGGCCGGCTGCTGGTACCTCCGGACGATGTTCGTTTCTGCGATAATGTACAACGATTGCTCGAAGCTGCGCGAAGGGGGACAGGGCCTTATGCTCGGATGGTTCAGGCGTGTGGGCGTACCGACTGCGGTGGCGACGTGCGTGCTGTGGACACTGCCGCATTCGTGCGCGGCAGCGCCGCCAAAGCCCATCGCTGAGACCATCGAAGCGATTGTGGCGCGCATGCGTGCGGATCTCACGCCCGATGACCTCATGAAGGCGGATGCGGCCACCGTCGAACGTTACGTCACCGATGCCGATCGTGAAACGCTCGCGACGCGCTACTGGACGTTCCGCTCCGATGCGCCGTGCCGCGTGTCGGTCATGAGGCACACGGCACAGGCCACTCCGCCCTACTGGCTGGCCGAGCGGGGCTTCACCAGGACCGACCTGCGCGTGCGCAACGACGAGTACGAGTACGAGGTCTGGCAGAAGGACTTCCCGGCAGGACCGATCGGCCTCGGCATCAACGGTTTCGATCGCCACCGGCCCCACTACTTCGTCAGCGTTCAGCCCGCAACGCCGGGCGGCAAGCTGACACTGAGCGGGTTCGATCCGCCGGATCAGCAGCAGTACGTCATGCGCCCGGGCTCAACCATCTACCACGACTGGCCGGACCTCGTCTTGACGGAGGTGCCCGAATCGCTCCGGGGAGGCATCCTTCTGCCGACGATCCGCGGACGGGCACGCGAGGCGCATCTCATCCAGGGCTTCCGCGCCACGCCGTTCCCGTCGTCGCGCAAGCCGGACCTGGTCGCGCTGACCTGGAGCGGCGATCCGCGCACCTCTGTGGCGATCCAGTGGCGCACGTCGCCGTCGGTCCGCACCGGCATGGTGAGGTGGCGCGCGGTGGGCAGCCGGACATGGCGAACCGTCGAGGCGAAGTCGCAGGACCTGCACGATGCGCGCATCCTCAACGATCCGACCGTGCGCCGCTTTACCGCCTCCAGCAGCGGCCTCAAGCCCGGGAGAGCGTACGAGTATTCCGTCGGGTCGCCGGGAGGAACGTGGACGGCTCCAGCCACGTTCAAGACAGCCCCCGCCCGGCCCGGCCAGTTTTCGTTTGTCTGGCTGAGCGACACGCACAATCGCCCCGATACCGAGCCGCTGCTGCAACGGGCCCTGCAGACGCATCCGGATGCCGCGTTCTGCACGGTCACGGGCGATCTCGTGGACACCGGTCAGCAGCGTGACGACTGGGATCAGTTCTTCACCTACGCCGGGCCCTTTGCGCGCAAACTGCCCCTCGTGCCGACCATCGGCAATCACGACACGATTGACGGGCTCGGCGCCGATCTCTACCTGTCGCACTTCGCCTTGCCGCGCAACGGCGCTCCGGGCCTGCAGCCCGAACGGTCCTACCACTTCACCTATGGCAACGCCCTGTTCGTGGCGCTCGATTGCACCGACTCGATCGAGGCTCAGACGCCCTGGCTCGATAAGGTGCTGCGCAACAGCAAGGCGACCTGGAAGTTCGCGCTCTTCCACTTCCCGCCGTATGCCCTGAGCCAGGACTACCCGGAGATTGAGCGCGAGTGGGTGCCCCTGTTCGAGCGCTGCGGCGTTGATTTCGTGCTGTGCGGCCACGTCCATCACCTGCAGCGCACGCACCCGCTCATCGGAGGCAAGCCGGCTCCCAAGGGACGACGCGCGCCCATCTACCTGATCACGGTCGCCGTGGGTCAGGGCAAGTCGGTGGATGCCGTGCCCGAGCACTCGGTGTTGGCTTCCAAGCCCGGTCCGCCCCTGTACCATGCGTTCCGCATTCGGGGCGCGACCATCGAGATGGAATGCCGCGACGCCACCGGCAAGCTCTGGGACACGCTGCGGGTCAGGAAGTAGGCGTGGCTCCACAAACCTTCGGAACAGAGCCGCTCGAGCCGGACGTTCTCGGAGGGCCGACCATGCAGTTCCTGGTGCTCAGCCGGGCGAGGGTGGCGAGGGTCAGGCCCAACGTTCCCTACATTGTCATCTCGATCACCGATCCCGACACGCCGGATGCCGAGGTGGCCGAGAGCCCGTTGCGCATGGGGCTCCTGCGGCTGAAGTTCTACGACCTTGATGAACGGGACGGCGATTGGCTGGCTCCCGATCAGGATCATGCCGACCGGATCGTCGGTTTCGTGCGGGAGCACCTGTCCCATACCGATCTGATCGTCACCCAGTGCGAGGCGGGCATTTCCCGATCCTCGGGCATCGCCGCCGCGCTCTCGCGGTGGCTGAACGGGGATGACGAGGAGTTCTTCCGCCGCTACATCCCGAACCGACGCATCTACAGGCTGATCAGGCGGTCCCTCGGCGACGATGCCGTGATGCTGCCCCGCGATTGACGCCCGTTTGTCAGCGCCCGTAGGTGCCCGTCAGCTCTCCGGTCGCCAGAATGTGGCCCTTCATGGCCGCATCCAGCTCGGCCCGTGTGGCGCGCGGCTTGAGGATGAGCACCGCATCGAGCGCGTAGACCCGAAACCTGTAGCGGTGGGCCTTGCCCGATGGCGGCGACGGTCCGCCGTAGCCCGGTCGTCCGAAATCGTTCAGGCCATGCCGCGCCCCGTTGGGCAGTTCGTCCGCCTCGGGTGTCGCCTCGGCAAGGCCCGGCTCGCTCGGGGGAAGGTTGTAAAGCAGCCAGTGGACCCAGGTGCCCCCCGGCGCGTCGGGATCGTCGCAGATCAGCGCGACGCTGCGGGTCCCCCTGGGGATGCCGGTCCACTGGAGCGGAGGGGAGACGTCGTCGCCGTCCGCGGTGTACTTCGCCGGGATAGGCGCGCCGTTGGCGAACGCCGGGCTGATCACGATCAGCGTGCCTTTAGCGGGATTCGTCGGTTCGGTCGCGGTCTCGCGCGCGCAGCCGATTGTCGCCAACAGCAGCATGGGCGCAAGGGCCATCCCTGGCCGGCGGTCTCGAAACAGGGTCATCGGACGCTCCTTTCTTCCTGCGTCTCGACCATGGGTTCGGCGTGCGGTTGAGGGGTTTCCTGCTTGCGCAGCCTTCCTGAAGCGTGACACGGGCCGGCTCTCCTGGATTGCGGAACCACGCCATGAGGCCGTCGCGCCCTGACACGAAGACGTCGGGCCGACCATCCGCGTCGAGATCGGCTGCGTTGATGAGCGTGTTCATCGTCCATGCTGTCCAGTTGTCCAGCTCGCCGATGACGATGCGGTCGCAGTGCGGAACGGGCATGGGCTCAGCCTATCTGCTCCGCACCACGTGCGGTGCGTCGGCGCTCGTCGAGTATGCCCAGGCATTCAACTGCGGCTGCATGGACAATGGGGTGCTGACGTCTGTTGTGCGTCCTTTGGACTACAAGGCGAACGGCAGGAGCGTCGGCTTCATCTCCGATGTTCATGAGCGCATGCAGGATAGCGGTGCGCATCACATCGTCTCGGTACGTTGCATTCGAGCCGAACAGAGCGCCGGGTATTCTGAACAACTTGCCGAGCGGGACAGCGACGGCATCCACCAATCGCCTCAACGCGCTTCGGCGCCGAGACCTGTTGATCAACCACTCGCCCACGAGTGCGTCCACAAGGCACTGTCTCTGGTACGGCGTGAGCAGCTCCTGATCGGTTCGGCGGAGCTCCGGCAGCCCTTCGTAAAGCCGAGGCGCCACCCGATGGAGGACGTTGGGCATGAGTAACCTTGTCGCCTCCAGCAACGGTCCGATCTCAGCACGGCTGCCCCGCCACCCCGCCATCCAGATCGGGCTGCGCGACGACGGCTGGATCAGCATGCCGACCAGAACGAACACCATCCCGAGCGGTATGGCGAGCGCACATGCCACCGCGAAGTTCGTCTTGTCACCGGGGAGGACGATTGCGATCGGCAGACCGAGCGCGGCGAAGGCGAAACAGACGCCGGCGAGGCCGAAGACCGCACGGCGTCCTTTGCGGATGCGCCGCACATCCCAAGCTAAGTGATTCAGATATGCACGGCTCGGAGAAGTCTCGGCGTGATCCTGACCTGAAGGTTCAGCGACGGGTGGGACCTCCATCTCCGTAGCGCGTGCTTCAGATCGGCGCTCGATCTTCGCGACCGCCTCGGCGGCTTCGGTTTCCAGCATACCGCGCTCGGTTAGCGACCAGTTCCCAGCACGGGCGAGCGCGGTATCCGCAATCTCCCGGACCGCCGCCGCAGCGTAGTGTGGGGCGATGCCTCCAAGTGCGCGAAGCGTTGACCGCGCGATGGAGGGGTCCGGATGGAGTGCCATATGCGCGATCGAGACCGCCATCACGGGGTCCGATCTTCCCGTCTCGGCAGCAATGGTGCAGAGGGACTCGTACTCGGCGACGGCTTCCGAGCGCAACCACTCCTGCCCGAGTGCCGCGAGCCTCGCTGCCTCGCTGATGGGCGGCTTGCCGGTGATCCGGTGCAGGGATCGGAGTGCCTGGATCGCAGCACGCTCGCCGGCAGGCCTGGGACGCCGTTCCTTCCATCTTCTGATCAGCAACGCGATGCCCATGGCCCCGTGAGCACATAGCAGTGCCGCGAAGATGATGCTTGGCGTGGGTTCGTCACCTGCGACCGCGACTAGAATCAGCCAGACTGCCACAAGGAGCCTCAGGCGAATCTGGCCTGCCGACAGGGGAGCAGGTCGCACATAGGATCCGACGACCCGTTTCAGGACTTCCTTTGCTCGATCCTGGTGCGCTGGACTGAGGTCCGCGACACCGAGATACCAGCACAGAGCGGCACGCGCAGGCTCGTGTGTCGCTCGCTCGACTGCCTTAAGCAGCACTTCGAGGTCGCTCTCCGATCGCGGTGCTGAAGCGATGATCTCCCTGAGGGCACTCCGAGTCTCCTCGGGCAGGTCCAGCGCATCCATCTCACGTGTGAGGTCCGTCATGGCTCCCTCCATTCCCTTAGCGGGATGCCACCCCGACCTTCGCTCGAACGATCAGCACCTCATACGCTCCAAGCTGCAGCTCGAGCGCTCCCGATGCCTCCGGCCGGATGCCGCCGTCGCGCGGGTCCCAGAGCTCGGTGGGGCCGGATGAGGGTACCGTCACACGTCCCGACCAGGGCTGCATGGAGTCGTTGAGCAGGAACCAGACGTCATCCCCGCCGATGCGGCGATGGGTCATGCGGATGGGGGCGTCCCCGTCAACGGTGATGTCCGGCTTGAGCACGGCGGCGAGCAGGGCGGGTACGTCCGTAGCCGACATGGGCTTGTTCATTTCGCTCAGGATAGTGCGTGCCGCCGACCGTGCGGCCCGACAGGGAAAGTGATCGAGGCAGTTGCGCGGCTCCGACCCGATGACGATGACTGTACCGCCGGCCCGCTTCAGCGCCGCAAGGTTGCGCCAGGCCGCCTCGGGCAAGGTGTCGCACTCGGGCAGGACGATGGCCCGCCAACGGTGCTGCTTGTACGCGAACGCACCCGCAACGACGCGCCCTTCGGCAAGCACCCGTCCATCCACGTAATCGAACTCGCGCCGCGAGCGATAGAGCGCTTCGCTCAGCGCGCGGATCGTCTCCTCGACCCGTCGGCACTCGGGAGATATCTGCTCCACCCACAGGTTCGACGGGGTAAAGCGCGCCCATACGGTCTCCGTGGGATAGGCCACGGCGACCTGCGCGGCCCTCTTGCCGCCGGAAATGGCAGCCATGCAGCGACCGATCCAATCGTTGGCGGCCTTGATCCGTTCGTTGGACCATCCGGGGAAGCTGTGATAGCTCGTCAGGACGTTGATGCCGCCGAGCATCAGGCGCGCCCACGTGCCCCGGTAATGAGCCTCGGTCAGGTTCTTGGCCGTGTTGCCGGCGTTCTGGATGTGTTCGCTGACTTCGCACATGACGTGCGGCTTGCCGTCGAGTTCGGCCGCCGATGATGCCAGCCTGGCCGCGTTCCACGGAATGTCGGCGCCCATGCCGGCCATGCTCGCGTAACGCGGGATCGTCGGATCGGAGCTCAGGCAGTCAATGCCCGGCGAGTCCATGTGCCGATATGCCTCGAAGACGCTGCCATAGAGGGGCACATGGTGGATGATGTTCTCCTCCAGCAGCAGATGCCCGCCCGAGCGGACGCCGTTGGCCGCCGACCACCTTCGGAGCGGCTCCCACCATCGTTCGGTCATGAGCTCGGTCACGGTGCGGTAGAAGTCGCTGCGCACCTTGCGGCCATGGTCACCGGCGTCCGTCACGAGCGCCGCGAGGACCGGCTTGAGCTCATAGCCCCTGCGCTTGCGGAACTCGGTCGCGAAGTCCGAGCACCAGGGCAGCACGCCCCACGGCATGGTGTTGAAGTAGATGGCCATGGTCGAGGGCTCGTCGGTGAACGTCGCGGCGAAGGTTTTCTGCAGGTCGCCGCCCATGCGCTGCGTGTAGCGGTCGTGCGTGAACTCCATGAACCGGGGCGTGAGCCCCGGCTCCATGAGCCCGACATAGGGCGTCTTCTCCGGATATCCGCTGCAGGCGACCTGCGTGCCGTCATAGAGCTTGCCTATGCTGATCACCACCAAGCGCCACGTGCCCCGCGGAGCGGACCATGCGATCTTGCGCCCGTCGGCCTGGAGGGTCACGCGCCGACCAAGCACGATGGAGCCCTTGACCACCGGATACGCCTCGGCCAGCAGCAGATCGCCGGGCGGCGCCTCCAGTTCGACGGGACCTTCGCTCACTTCGCGACTGAGCGTAAAGAGCCCTCGCACCTCCAGCTCCGGGTGGTCCTTGAGCACGAACGTCCCCGCACGTCCGGACGGATAGCCGAGCTCATCATAGAGCCAGGCGGCCATGCCCCGCGCGCGTATCTCCGAGCATGCGCGGATGAACTTGGCCCAGTTGGCCTCCGACTCGGCGTAGCCGCCGTCGAAGTTCACATTGGTGACCACGCCGCCGTAGCCTTGCGCAGCGACGGCGCCGAGCACGTTTTGCAGGGCTTCGGCAGGTCCGGGCCAGCCGTGGACGATCTTCAACATGCGGTTCCGGTTGCCCGGCGACCGAAACTCGGCGCGTGCGTCGGCAACGGCCGGCGCGGAGACCATTCCGATCACGCCCACGGCCGCGGTCGCAGCCACCCATCTGAAACGCCCCATTCGCCTGCCTCCGCCATCGTCAGCGGCCCGGCACGACCCGATAGACCGACGGGCCGGACGCGACGCAGATATCGCCCTGTTCCGATATGGCAATCAGACCGAACGGCACCGGCACAGATGCGACCTTGGCCCAGGTGAGATTGGCCAGGTCCAAGCGGACCACGTCCTTGCCGCTGCCGTAGTACGCCGCCCCGTCGCGGACTGCCATGTTGCTGCCGACACGAGGCAGATCGGAAGGCAGTCCGACGAATGCTTGCTTGGCGGGATCGAAGACACGCACCTGTCCCCCGGCGACCATGGCCACGAGGCGGGTGCGCCCATCGAAGACCACCGAGTGCACGCTGGATGCGCCCTCGAAGGTGTGGCTGAACGTGGCTTTTCGCGTCTTCAGGTCCACAATCCCGAAGCATGCAGACTCGTTGGGCTTGTTGGGCAGGCCGTTGGCTCCCAGACTGGTGCCCACGTAGGCCACGGCAGCGCCAGGCCGCGGATCAATGGCGAGCCCGTGCACAGTCTGCTCGCCGAGGGGGTTCTCGATTAGTTCGGTCTTGCCCGTATCCGGATCGGTGATGGCAATGGCGCCGCCGTACGTTCCGTACTTCGCCATCCAGCCCGAATAGAGCATGCCGTCGGAGCCGAACTGAATGCCGCCAACGGGACGGATGTAACCCGGCGAGACCGCTGCGATCGTCCGAGGGTTTTTGTTGTTCCACTGGTCCCAGGGATCGTCCGGAGCGTACTCGACGATGTTGCCGCCTGCATAGGACGCCGCGTAGAGCTTCCGATCACGGAAGGCGACGTCGAAAACCTCGCCGCCCGCATCGCAGATGGTGCGGGTGTTTGTCGCCTTGCGTGTCTTCGGATCGAGGCTGCACAGCGTCTGCCCGAACGGCGCGCCGCTCCAGATGCGGCCATCGGGCGCGACGCGCAGGAAGTGCAGATTCCGGGGCGTGGAGTCGCCTGGTATGGGCATGAGCCGAAGCTCGGTATCGCCGGGCTTGCACACAAACCAGTCCTGCCCGCGCACGCCAACCAGACGGCCATCCTCGGTGACGCCGAGGCAGCGCCCGCCGCGCAGCTCGATGTCGGCCAGCTTGGTGAGGGCAGGCTCCCCCTTGCGCCATGCGTACACAGCGGTGCCCTGACGCAAGATCAGGCGATTCTCGGTCGTCAGCGCAGCGTCAACCGCCCATGAGCCGCCTTCTGCCGGCGGCACCGGAAACGTCGGCGTCCGGGGCGTGAACTCAGGGCCGTCAAACAAGCGAGACCCAGCCGCGAACTTGCCGTCCCATACGCACCCCATGCTGACACCCTTGATGCTCTCGGGCACGTCGGACCATTTCTTGGTGCGGGGGTCGTAGAGCTTCTCGCAGGGCTTCTCGGATATGAAGCTGCACAACAGCCGGCCGTCATGGGTTGGCGAGACATAGCGCAGGTAGAGGTTCGGCGGAGAGGGCGCGCCGCAATCCTCCACTTCGTAGGTGTCCAGGTCCAGCGCTCCCAGACGCCCGCCCGGGTACGTGCCTGCGTAGACCTTGCCGTCGCCTCCCATGGCTGTGTTCCAGAGGTACTGCTCTTTCCCGAACCGGACGTGCTTGATGAAGCGCATGGAACGGAGGCTGAAGACCAGGAAGGTTCCGTCGTAGAACGTGCCGACGACGAGCCTGTCGCCGCTGACCTCTCGAACGTTCCACGAGCCCGCCCCGGCCGGCGCTCGGCAGACACGTGCCTTGCCGGTCTCGATGTCAATGAAGATGAGCTCGGCGCCGGTCACCTCGTTCATATTCGTGATCACAAAGGACTCGCGGCCCGTCTTGCGGTCGCGGATCACCGTGCCTCCGAGCACCTGCCGAGCCCGGCACGGCTTGCCCAGCAGAACTGCCCTGCCGACCCGTGCAGTCCTGGCCGGCGTCGTCGCGGCTGCGTCAGCATTCACTCCGAAGGTCAGCGCCGCCGCCGCACAAACTCCCATCCTTATGCCTCCGATGCGGTTCACAGTATCCTCCGATTGGGTCTCGATCACCTCCCGACTTCGCCATCCGGGCCGTTCGTTCCCCCCTGCTCAGCCGGGGATTGAGTGGAGGCTTGCCCGGAGGGGGAACACCCTCGATCTGTGGCAAGGCGTATCGGTTGAGAGACGGCTTCGCAAGCCTCATATCGAAATCCAAGGCTGAGCCGGACTCCGAATGATGGCTGGGCGTGCGTCCTGGGTTTCGACACGGACGGCACGGACCGAGCTTACTGGACGCACGAGACCAGAGCGCTGCGGAGATCGGCAACTCGAAGATACCTTGAAATCTCGATGCCTGCCATCGGGATTTCAAGGTAATATGCCGCCATGATTGTCCGAACGCGCCATATCGAGAGAGTGCGCGGACTCCTCGATCGCCATCCCGTTGTCGGAATCCTCGGCGCCCGACAGGTAGGCAAGACCACACTTGCCATGCAGATCGCCGATTCCCTCGCGGTTCCGACAGCCAGGTTCGATCTTGAGGACCCCCGGGACCAAGCTCGCCTCGGCGACCCCATGCTTGCCCTCGACGGACTGCGAGGTCTCGTGATCCTGGACGAGATACAGCGCTGTCCCAGCCTGTTTCCTGTGCTTCGCGTTCTGGCAGATCGGCCCAGCCGACCCGCAACGTTCCTGATCCTCGGCAGCGCATCGCCCGAGCTTCTGCAGCAGTCCTCGGAGACTCTCGCAGGCAGGATCATCTATCACGAGCTCGCCGGCTTCCATCTGGACGAGGTCGGCATAGGCCATCTCGACCGCATCTGGCTCCGGGGCGGTCTGCCGTTGTCCTTCCTTGCGAGTTCCGAACCTGCAAGCCTGGAATGGCGCGAGGCGTTTGTGCGAACGTTTCTGGAACGCGACATGGCCCAACTCGGCTTCCGCATGTCTGCCGTAAGCCTCCGTCGGTTCTGGACGATGCTGGCTCACTACCACGGCCAGACGTGGAATGCCTCGGAGTTCGCCCGATCGTTCGGCGTGTCCGATGCCACGGTTCGGCGCTACCTCGATGCTCTGGCATCGGCGCTCGTGGTCCGACTGCTGCAGCCGTGGCACGAGAACATCGCCAAACGCCAGGTTCGGTCGCCAAAGGTCTACGTCGCGGATACCGGTCTGCTCCACGCGCTGCTGGGCATCGAGAGCGCCGATGAGCTTCTTGCCCATCCCAAGTCGGGCGCTTCCTGGGAGGGCTTCGCCATCAACGAGGTTCTTCACCGCCTTGAGGTGACGCACGACCGGTGCTGGTTCTGGGCCACCCATGCCTCCGCCGAGCTGGACCTGCTGGTGAGAACCGGCTCGCGAAGTCTGGGATTCGAGATCAAACACACCTCTTCGCCGAAGGTCACGCCCTCAATGAGGATAGCCTTGAAGGACCTCCACCTCGACGAGCTGATCGTCATCCATGCCGGCCGCGACAGCTTCCCTCTTTCGCCGGGCATCCGCGCAGTGTCCCTCGCTCGGATCGAAGAGGATATCGGATGAGTTGCGCGCTATGCGGTCCGTTCAGCCGTCCCTGGCCGTTCCCCTCCCCGCCGCCCTCTCTACGGCATCCAGCCACCGCTCGATCTGGACGCCGCGCATGAGCGACGGATCGAAGGGGCGGCCTTCGTGCAGGGTTGAGATGAAGCTGTAGAGGCAGTGGAGATGGCCGCGCAGCCACCCGATGGAGGATTTCGGCGCAGGGAAGACGGCGGGCGGATCGAAGCGCTGGACGCAATGGATGCGCGTGAAGCCGGCCGTCCCGCCGAGCGGCGTCTCCTTGTTCGACATGTCGAACCACTCGAGGCAGTTGGGCTCCATCAGTGAGAACCGGATCGCGCCCCGGGTCCCCTCGATCTCGAACTTGAGTTCATCCTGCGCACCGGTGGCGATCTTGGAGGCCTCGATGGTTCCCACGGCGCCGGAGCGCAGCGTCAGGAGCATCACGGTCTGGTCGTCGGTGTCCTGCTCCACGATACGGGTCGGGTCGTCGCGCGACGGCCTCTTCGGATGCAGGGTCCTTTGCCGCGCGATGATCTCCGCGGGCTCATCGCCGCATATCCAGAGGACCAGGTCGAGCACGTGGGAGCCCAGATCATAGAGGACGCCGGCGCCGAACTGCTTCATGTCCTTCCATGCCAGCGGCTTGCCCTCGGCCACGTTGCCCGAGTGGAGGTAGGCGGCGCGGAACCCGATGATGTCCCCCAGCGTGCCGTCGGCGACCATCTGCCGCGCGCGCATGGTCGCAGGGAAGAAGCGATTGTGGAAGACCATCTGGCCGGAAGCTGAAATCTGCGAGCCGAGAGCTGAGAGCAGCTCTTCGGCCTGGGCGAGATTGCCGGTCAGGGGCTTGTCGCAGTAGACGGGCTTGCCGGCGCGATGGGCGGCCAATAGAGCTTCCAGGTGGGCGCTGTTGGGCGACGCGATGTCCACGATGTCAATGTCGGGGTCCTGCGCCATCTCCTCGACCGAGGCGTACATCCGCGCGAATCCGAGCGTGTCCATGGCCTTCTGTGCCGTCTCGGGCCGTGAGGTGCACACACCGTGAAGCTCGCACCGAAAATCGAGAGGGCTGTAGAAGAACGGCAGGCTCCGCCAGCACCAGGCGTGCGTGCGGCCCATGAACCCCGCGCCGACAATGCCGATCCGGTAGGTGTTCATTGCGCATCCTCCTTCGACGTCGTGAAGAGCTCCATGAGCGACAGCGCGAACATCTCATGTCCGCGGTCGTCCGGATGGTTCAGCGAGTTCACCATGAGCGTGATGTACGGTATGCCTTCCTTCACGAGATGGCAGTACCGCAGCGAGGCATCGGCCAGGGCGACCTTGTGCTTCGCGGCAAATGCGCGTACGCCGACCACATAGGGCCGAGGGTCCTCATCGAGCTTGCTGGTCTGCTTGCCCATCCACGGCGGCCACACCAGGTGGGGCGTCAGGATGGCCCACTCGGCGCCGATGGCCTTGAACCGGCCCAGCAGGTAGCTGTACTTCTTCTCCACCATCTCCGGCGAGAAACCCGCGTCGTTGACAAACTCCATGACGATCAGGTCTGGCCGACGCTGAATGACGGCTCTCTCGAAGTTCCATTCCGATTCGGGCGGCTCGTTGAGGAAGCTGTCGCTGTTGCGTCCTCCCCAGCCGGCGGTGGTCAGCTTGATCTGCGCCTTCGGGAATCGCTCTTTGAGCATGGCCACAAACCGGTTCTGCCATCGCTTCTCGACGCTGCTCGCCTCGCCGCCGGCGGTGACGCTGTCGCCCCATGCGAGCACATGGAGCGGCTCGCCGCCGGTGAGCTTGCGCCACGTCTTCGGCAGCAGACTCGCGGCGGGCGCTTTAGGTCGGTGCGGAGGCGCATAGCGGGGCTCTGTTATCGGGAAGAGATTGTCGGGACCGAGCTGCTTCAGGCGCGCCGGGATCCAGACGTTGGCGATGGCCGTCTCACGGTAGCCCGGACGGGGCGGCTTCGGCGTGGCGACATGGGGCTCGCCCGTCAGGACCTTGACGCGCCCTTCCCGGTCCACCACGATGCTGTCAATGCGGTGCATGCCGAACTCGTAGTCCACGTACACCGTTGCGCCCTCGGGCAGCCCGCCTGCCAGGCGACCAAATGTGCCCCATTGCGGCTCCAGGTCGTAGTCACGCCCCTTGGCGAGGGCAGGCGACGCACCCGGTGCGGCTTTGACCACGACGCTGTCGGGCACGAGGCTGTCGGGAGAAGTCGTCTCCGAGGTGATGACGCCCTGCAGTCTGGCGCCGCGCGCCCACGGCGCAGCCGCCGCATTGTAGAGCGGCAGGTTCTCGTGCTTTTCGTCGTTGGCCTGCACGAGAGTGGCCGCCTCGATGCTCACCTCGACAGGCGTCTTGACCGGACCGCCCGACACACGCACGGTCCAGGGCCCAACGATCTCGATCGCGGGAGCGGACGCCGCCTGAAACGGTGATGCGAGGATGGCAAGACAGATCAACATGGTCGGTGCACCTCCTGATGCGCACATCGGTTTGCCGTGTCAGCCACAGGCCACCATGTGCGCCATGGCAATGAAGTTGCGCGCGCCGTGCTCGGTATAGGTACCCGAGGCGGTGCCGCCAAGGATGAACGCCGTGGGGCCGGCCTGCCGCAGTCTCTCGCGGGCGATCTCGACGACCTCGGCCTCGGGCAGAGCGTTGACAATCTCCATGTCGTCGAGGTTGCCCACGAAGCAGAGCCGATCGCCTGCGAGCTTGCGCGCCTCGGCGAGATCGCTCACATCGCCCCACGGAGCGGCCTCCAACGGGTCGAGCGCGTCCATGCCGAGCGAGGTCAGCTCCTCCATGAAGCGCATGACCTTGCCGTGGTTGTGGTAATAGGCAATCGCGCCGTGCCGGTGCATGACCTCAATGAGGGGCCGATCGAAGGGTTCGATGAGCGCCTCGAACGCCTTGTGTCCGAGCTGGACAGTCACATACTCGCCGCCGACGATCCGGAAGCCGTCAACGCCTGCCGCGCAAAGCCGCTCGACGTAGGCGATGAGCCGTTCGGACGCTGTGGCCACCAGTTTGACCATCAGGTCGGGCGCTTCAGCCCACGCCAGGGCGAAATCGGCGGGCGAGAACCAGTCGGCCGGCACACATACGGCATTGCCGAGGCCAACCATGACAAAACCATCATCGCCGATCCGGTTTCTCCACGCTCGGTAGGAGCTCAGGTCCAGCCTGGGAGGTTCGTAAGGGATGGACAGGTAACGCTCCACATCGTCCAGCGATTTGAACGGGAACTCGATCGTAGCCGACGTGATCGCTGTCCGACGGATGCGGCGGGTCAGCGGTCCAAGCGGGGTCTCGTATGTGACCCTGGTCTCGTCGGGTGTGTCCTCCCGACGGACCACCGCAGCGCCGCCGAGGAAAGGATCGCCGCCGCTCCAGACATCCACCAGCGGGTCCGTTTCTTTGATCAACTCCTGCCCGATGGCCGAATCGGGCGATATGCGGCCCATGGTGAACGGCGCGACAGGCACGCGGTCGGGTGTGCCGCCGCGCATGGCTGCGAGGAGGCGTTCGCGCGAAGTCATTGGTTCTCTTGTAGCCCCGCTACCCTTCTTCGACGGGCTTGATGTGGAGAAGCGCTCGCGCGCCGGTGACGATCAGCTTCGCGGCCACCTCGTACCCCAGCTTGTCCGTCTGCAGCACCATGTGATAGGCGCTGGGGTCGCTGATGTCGCGTCCAAACACAGCCTTGCAGAAGCAGCGCCGTTCCTTCTCCGAACGCCTGACCAGTTCGAGGGCGTCATCATCGTTCATATTGAGGCGACGCATTGTCTCGCTCACTCTGAAGCTCTCTGCGGCTTCGAGGCGGACATTCAGGGCGTGTTCGAGCACGAAGTTGGCTCCGCGACCGACGATGATCTTCTTCCCTTGCTGGGCTACGGCAAGCAGCACGGGGGCCAGATGGTGCTTGTAGGACTGGGCGTCAAAGTGCTTACCGCCGACCAGGTGCTGCACCATCTCGGTCATCCACGACTGCGTTCGCTCATCCATCTCCTCGACGATCTGCTTGCGCACGTCGGCCCTCTTGGCGATCGCCTCGATCAGCTCCGTGTCCCATACGGTCCAGTCCTTGCCGAGATTGGATGCGACCAGTTGAGCCACTGTGCGGCCACCTGCACCGTACTGACGCGAGATCGTGATAATCTGCGTGATGCGTGCGCCCGGCGGCGGTGCGGAGGCGCGTTCCTTGCGTGCCTGCTCGAGCAGACGCCACTCGGTAATGCGCTGGTCAATGAGTCGGCTTTCGGGTCCGATGCGCATGCTTCACCTCCCTCAATGATGGGACGATGCCCGTATGCATGCAGTTCGATCAGCCGACGCGAGACTCCTACGCGATGAAGGAAGATCATGCATGGCTCTCAAGGCCTTTTGGCCGGCGCATCTCCGACGCGAGTCCGGCTTCGGCTGCCGAACGCCGCGAATATTGCTTGACTCCGTCAGAATCCGTGGTACACTATTCAGTACGGTGCGGGGTGGAGCAGTCCGGTAGCTCGTCGGGCTCATAACCCGAAGGTCGCAGGTTCGAGTCCTGCCCCCGCTCCCATTCTTGACAAAGCCGCGCGGTCGCGATGACCGGGCGGCTTGTTGTTTCATATGCCCGAGGACATGGATTCCGCCCCAAGGGCCACGTCCAGCGCGTTCGCGTCGTGCTCGAACGGATCAGATGCCGTTGCCGGGAGAATGAATGCCGGCGATGGTGTCTGGGTGCCGGAGTCTGCAGCGGTTCAGCTTTCGGGCCGCCAGGCGTGCGCCTCTTCGATGGCAGCGCGCAGGTTCTCCCATGGCGAACCGGGCGGTATGGTGCAGTCGGCTGCCAGGATCGTCGGATTCGGCGCGTCGGCCAGGGCTTCACGTGCCGCCCGGCGTGCGTCCGCTTGCGTGCCTGTCGCTATCGGCCCCTTCCGCTCGATCCCACCCATGAACGGTCTGCCGAACATGGCCGCGATCTCGCTTCCGCTCATCTTCCGGCCTCCGACGACCGGATTGCAGTTCACAACCGTTCCGGGGTACTCCACGAACGGCGAGATATCGCTGTACGGGGCATGGTAGTCGCAGATGTGCAGGACGCTGAAACGGCAGCGCGATTCGATCTCGCGCATCACGCGCAGGTCATAGGGCTTGACGCACTCATGGAATAGGTCGGGATGGGCCAGTCGGCCTTCCTCGTATCCCTGTGTCGAATGATAGAAGCCGTCAACGCCAAGCTCGATGCAGGCATTGACGAAGACCATGAGCGAGTCGGTGATGATCTCCATGCCGGCATTGACCGCCCGTCGGTCCTCGGCCATGTGAGCTGCCAGCCGTTCGGCACCTCCGACATGACCCGCGCACATGAACGGCGAATACAGGGTCACGATCACAACCGCCTCGGGCCCCAGCGCCTGAACCATCCCGTCCACAGCCTCCAGGAGCGGATCGAAGAAGCTGCGGGACAGCGGGCGCACCCTGGCCCAGTCCGACGGCCTGACGATGGCCGGGTCGGCAGGGAACTTGCGCTCATACTGGATTTTCGCCAGGTCCATGTCGGTGTACCGGAAGAACTCAAGGTGCTTCTCGACGGCCGGGCGTCCCTCGTGGCACGACGGATCGAAGTGCATGAAGAACGCTGCGGGAACATATGGGGGCGTCCGTCCATCTCCGACGGCGAGGATGGCTTCGCGCTTCGTCATGGCAGTTGCTCCTTGGGGGTCTGGTCTCGCTCCGAAGTGTACCGCGACAGACCGACCGAACGTGCCTCCGTTGACCGATCAGCCCGACGGACGGAGGGATGCCCTCCGTGCGCGTCGAAACCATTCTCACTCCATCCTGAAGGAGCGTCAGATGATCCCGCTGTGGGGACTGATGGCCATCGGCGCGGCGTCTGAGCCGACCAAGGCTCTGCCGCGCATAGCGGTGCGCGGAGGCCGTTTCATCGAGGCGGCCACGCGCCGCACGTTCGTGCCGAGAGGCTTCAACTACATCCGGCTGCGCACGTTCGAGAAGGATGGCGCCAAACACCTCTGGCACGACACGCTGAACCCCGCCGGCTATTCGCCCGCGCGCACCGAGGCCATGTTCGCCGACGTCCGGAGGCGCGGATTCAACATCGTGCGCATTTTCCTCGATCCCATGCCGGGCGCCGGTTTCGTCGAGAAGGCCGGCGCCGAGGGCCTTTCTCCGCCGTATATGCGGAACCTCCTCGACTTCCTCGAACGGGCCCGGGCCCATGGCGTCTATGTGATCCCGTGCTTCTGTTACCTCCCCGATGCTGTCCGATACAGGACCGGGCCGCCGCCTGAGGGTATCCGTGGCGGCAACCAGCAGTACCTGCATCCCGAGCATGCGGACGCACGGGGCCGCTACATGGCCGACGTATGCGAGGCGATCAAGAAGCATGACCCTGCCCTGCTGAGCACGGTGTTCGCCTACGAGCTCGAGAACGAGAGCTACTTCATGGCCACCGAGCCGCCCTTTTCGATGACCTCGGGGAAGGTGCGCTGGGGCGGCAGAGAGTACGATGCCTCCGATCCTGCGGACCTTCAGCGCCTCGCCGACGATGGCATCGTGGCCGCGCTTGCCTCAGCCCATCGGCAGGTCACCCGCGTGGATCGGCAAGCGCTGGTCGGCGCGAGCGTCTTCACCTTCCGCGCCGTTGGTCGCTCCGGCCCGTGCAAGCTCCGCGAGGACAAGACACCCGATCCCCGGTTCCCTGCCCGCCCGATGGCGATTGCGCGGTCGAAGTCGGCTTACGTTGACATTCACTTCTATCCGGTTAAGCCCGACACGCTCGACGGCGACTACCGGAGCATCGAGTTTACGGAGCTTCGCGATGCCTGCCGCAAGGCCGGCAAGCCGATGATCGTCGGCGAGATCGGTGCGTTCAAGTTCGCCTATCCCGATCTTCCGAGCGCAGCAGAAGCCATGCGGGCGAGCCTGGATCGTCTGTTCAAGGACGGTTTTGCCGGGTTCCTGTACTGGACCTACGACAACATGGAGCAGAGCGACGCACTCTGGGAAGCGCCGGCCGGAAAGGGCGAGATTATGGCCGTGCTCGAACGCGCAGGGAGAACGGACCGATGACCGCCATCTGGGCTGCATTGGCTGCAGCCGCGATCGGCTCGGCAGGAGCCTCGCCCTCCCATGGAGCCTCGCCCTCCCGAGGAGCCTCGCCCTCCCACAGAGCGGCTCAACATACACCCAATGGAGGCCAAACCATGTCGAAGCACCTGTCCGCAGTGAAGCCCATCCAGCGCGCGATTGCCGGAGCCAAGTGGCGCTTCGCCGGTCCTCTTGGCAATCGCATCACGAACAACGCCGAACACTGGCTCTTGCGCGCGCCCGATGCCAACCCCGGCATCATCGAGATGTTCCGGCGCCGCAACCGCCATCAGCCATTCGCCGAACACACGCCCTGGGCCGGTGAGTTTGCCGGCAAGTATCTGATCTCCGCGGTGCAGGCCTGCCGCATGGTGGACGATCCCCGTCTGAGCAAGCACGTGGCCTCGTTTGTCCGGAACCTCATCGCCGCGCAGGGCTCCGACGGCTACCTCGGTCCGTGGCCCGTCAAGCGTCAGCTCATGGGAGACTGCGACCTCTGGGGCCACTACCATTGCATGCTCGGGCTCCTCATGTGGCACGACGACACGGGCGACAAGGCGGCGCTCAAGAGCGTCCTCGCGGCTGCGGAGCTCATCTGCAAGACCTATGTGGATGGCGACCGGCGGCCCATCGAGGCGGGCAATCCATGCTTCAACATGTCGGTGATCCACATCATGGCCGAGCTCTACCGCCGCACGGGCAACGAGCGCTGGCTTGCCATGGTGCGCCGCATCGAGGAGGACATGCCCAGAGACGGCAACTGGCTCGAAGGCGGCATCGCGGGTGTGCCCTACTGGAGGCTGCCGTCGAGCGGCCCGCGCTGGGAGGCGCTGCACATCCTCCAGGGCTTCGCGACTCTGTACGAGGCCACGGGCGACGAGCGCTACCGGAAGGCCGTGCTGAACCACTGGACCAATATCCGGGACCTCGATCGGCATCCGTCCGGCGCGTTCTCAACCAACGAGCAGGCATCGGGGACCATCTTCGCCCAGGGCTCCATCGAAACGTGCTGCAGCGTCGCGTGGATGGCCCTGACGGCCGATGTGCTGCGCATGACCGGCGATCCGACGGTCGCCGATGAGCTCGAACTGACGCTATGGAACCAGGCCATGGCTGCCCAGCATCCGTCCGGCAACTGGTGTACCTATGACACGCCTCTCAACGGCGTGCGCGCGCCGTCGTACCAGCAGATCGCGTTCCAGTACAGGCCGGGCTCGCCCGAGCTTAACTGCTGCTCGGTCAACTCGCCGCGCACGCTCGGGATGCTCTCCGAGTGGGCTATCACAGCCTGCGACGACGGCATCGCGATCAACTTCTACGGCATGTGCGACGTCACCATGCCCTTGAAAGGCAAACGGCGCGTCAGGGTGCGCCAGCAGACCCGCTATCCGGCGGAAGGCCGCGTTCTCATCGCGGTTGACGCCGACGGCAAGGCCTGCACCGTGCGCTTCCGCATCCCGGCATGGTCCGGGAGGACATTGATCAAGCTCAACGGCAAACCCTTGTCGGCGAAGGCAGCGCCCGGAACCTATGTGCCGATCACCCGCAAGTGGCTGTGGGGAGATATCGTCGAGCTCGTGTTCGACATGGCTCCGAGGCTCACCATCGGCGAAGCGCCCGAGCGAGGCGGGAAGGCGGCCATCCACCGGGGGCCGCTGTTGCTGGCGTTCGATGCGGCGCTCAATCCCATCGAGGTCAGCGACTTGAAGCCCATTGATGTGACGAAGGTGAAGCTCGAGCCGGTCTCGATAGGCAAAGATGCCAAGCGCGCCGACCGACTTGCCTTCCCGCCGATCGGCATGTGGCAGATCCAGACGGCAGGCGGCCCTGTGGTCCTGTGCGACTTCGCCACGGCGGGCGCTGCCGGAACCGAGTATGCGGCGTGGCTCCCGGCCTCTCACGTGGCGCCGACCGCGCCTCGGCTCGATCTGCCCGAGGCGGGGACCGTCGGCAAGCCCGGCGCGATCCTGTTCCGATGGCGCGGCATGGGCACGCCCGGAGAGACCTACGACCTCGTGGTATCACGCGATCCGGCGTTCGCGACCGAGGTCCTGCGTGTCAAGGGGCTGACGACGCCTTACACGACGGTCGAGAGGGGTCTCCAGGCTGCCGGTACGTACCACTGGAAGGTCATCGCCCGCAACGAGTATGGCGAAACGGAGAGCGCGGGCGGAGGGCGGATGTTCCGGGTCAATCCTGCCGCGCGCGATCGGTTCCTTGCCGTTCGGGGCGACGGCTGCGTGGCGGCATCGCGACTCGACGGGTCCGGCGAGCCCACATGCGGCGTGCTGACCTTCGCCGACGGCGTTGCCCCTGCTCCGGATCGTACCGGCAACGAACGGGGCGCGGTCTCCCTCACAGGCAAGGCGAGCGGGCTTCGGTACCGTATCCCTTACTTCCCCGAGACCGACTACAGCTTCGTCGGGTGGGTGAGGCCCAGCGCAGGACAGGGCGGGCTCCGGCAGGTGTTCTCGGCGTGGTGCCGAGGCATGGACGATCCTTTACGCGTCACCATTGAGGGCGACGAGGTCTCGGCGCGCATCGAGGCCGGCGCCGCTTTCCGCACGCCCGGGTTCCGGATCGAGCGGGAGGTCTGGACCCATGTCGCCGCCGTCAAGCATGGTGCGTCGCTGCGGCTGTACGTCAACGGCCTGAAGGTCGGCGAGACCGGCGTGCCCGAGCGCGTTCGGTCGCAGGCCCTCGAGATCGGCGTCGGGTTCAACCCGCTCTGGTCCGGAGGGGAGAACCTTGCCGCCGCCCTCGACGACTTCGCGTTCTATGCCCGCGCATTGACCGAGGAAGATATCAAGGCGGCCATGGAGGGACGATGAACGACGCGGGTGTTGCCGCCAAGCTCAACGCCTCTGCGACAAACCAGAGCGCAAACGCGACGTCGGAGGCACTCGGAGCGGGCCGACGACGCTGGGCGCGCCTCAGCCGGCGCCTCCATCCAATGCTATGGGCCGCACGAAACCACCCCACGCCTCGATCCGTAGTCTCTCCGGCATCGCCGCAAGAGACGCGAGCTCGATGCCGGGGAGGATGAAGACATGCGTAACTTCGCGTTAGTGCCGGCGGTTCTGTTCGTCCTGAGCCCTGCCTTCGGCCAGGCGGTTTCGCCGGTGTCATCGTCCGCACATTCCGCCGCCAAGACCATCGTGCTGCGGCCGGCAGCAGCGCATGCCGCATCGGCGAAACGAGACCCGCAAGCGCTGCGTGCCACGGCCAAAGTCGTCGAAAGAAGGCTGCGCGAAACAGGTGCCGCCTCGCCTGCAGTGGTCGTGAACGAGGCGCGCGGCACGCTGGCCGTGACGGTTCCGGCGGACCGCTCGGCGGACAGCCTGCGCGACCTGCTGACGCGCCCTGGGAGACTCGAGTTCCGGTTCCTGCCCCAGCTCAAGAAGGTCTGGCGCACAGCCCCCGAAGTCGTCAATGGCCGCGAGACGGGCTTTGAGAGGTTCCTGGGACCGGATGGACGTCCTGTCGACCGAGCCGCGCTGGCGGTGGCCTTGTCCGGCAAGGCGCCCTTCACGGGCGCGGACCTGCTGCCCACGTGCCGCGCGGAGTCCCTTCCCGCTGACGCGCAGTCCCGCACGGGCCCCAGCGTAGGCGTGTACTTCGAGTTCAAGCCGGAGCCAGAGGCCCGTTTCAAGGCCGCCACCGGACGGCACATCGGCCAGACGCTTGCGATCTTCCTTGACGGCCGCCTGCTTTGCGCGCCGCGGATCTACGAGCCAATCCAAGGCGTCGGCATCATAAGGGCGCGCTGGAATCTGCGCCAGGCTAGAGACATCGCGGCTCAGTTGAACTCCGGCCCGCTCCCCGTGCCGCTCGAGGTGGTCCGGTAATAGGCCACGCCGGCAAGCAACGCGCCGTTGGGGCGCGGGCCATTCGTCGGATAGGCGTCGGACTCAACCAGTTCTGGGGCGGCGGCGAGAACCTCGCCGCCGCCCTCGACGAGCTAATCTTCTTCGTCCGAGCATTGATCGAGTAGGATATCCAGACAGCGGGACCATCCGTATCAGTGTCGGAGCAGACGTGACCGGATCGGGTCTCTGGCGCGTATGGCAGGTTCTCGAAGCGGCCAGGGCGACGCGCGTCGAATACAGGTTCCCCGACGAGTTCAATGCCTGCCGGGTGCGCCTGCGCTCGGACACTGAGGCCGTCGTCGCCGAGCGGTTTCGATACAAATGACGGCATGGGATTCCAGGTCGCGGCCGGTCGGCGACAAGAGGTGATGTCATGGCAAGATGGGTGTTTGGCCCGGTCCCGTCCCGGCGGCTCGGCAAGTCGCTCGGGATTGACCCTGTGCGGCCCAAGACGTGCAACTGGAACTGCGTGTACTGCCAGCTTGGGCGTTCGGTTCCGGTTGTGTGCGAGCGCCGGGAATACGTGCCCGCACAGGAGATCCTCGATGAGGTCAAGCAGGCCCTGGAGGCCGCTGGTCCCGGGCAGATTGACTGGGTGACGTTCGTCGCAAGCGGAGAGACGACCCTCAACAGCAGGCTTGGATGGCTCATTCGCCGCGTCAAGGAGATCACCGATCTGCCGGTTGCTGTGATCACCAACGGCTCGCTGCTCCACCTGGCCGAAGTGCGGGAGGAGATCGCGCGTGCCGACGCGGTACTGCCGTCGGTGGACGCAGGCGATGAGGGCACCTACCGGGCAATCAACCGTCCGCACCCTTCCTGCACGTTCGCCGACCTGGTGGACGGTTTGAGCGCCTTCCGGCGCGGATTCCGGGGCCGCCTCTGGGTCGAGACGATGCTCGTGCGCGGGGTGAACGACAGTGAGCCGGCGCTCCGGGCCATTCGCGACGCCCTCGACCGGATAGGGCCCGACGCAGTGCAGGTCAATGTGCCGACGCGACCGCCTGCCGAAGCTTGGGTCCGAGCGCCGCTGGCGGAGGACGTGGCCAACGCCGTGGCCATGCTGGGCGCGGCAGCGGAGGCCATTCCATCGGCCCACAGCGAGCTGGAGTTGGCGGGAAGCGGCGATATCGAGGACCTCGTGCTTGGCGTGATCTCACGGCACCCGATGCGGGCAGCCGAGCTTGTACCTGCCATCGTGGGCCGAGCCGCCGCGGCTGGATCGCCGGTGGACGCCGCGCGTGCGCATAAAGTCCTCGAGCGGCTTAAAGCAACGGGCAGAGCCCGGACCGTGCAGCGTCAGGGCGAGACCTTCTGGGTTGCCGCCTACGGGCGTTACGGCGAAGGCGGCGCCACTCCGACCGAATAAGCCAAGACCGAGCGCGGGTAACGGCACGGAGAGGACACGGCAACGCCGACGATCCGCGGACGCGGCCGGATACCGGTATGATGTTGCGTGGCGACGGCGGCGGTGGCCTGAGGATGGCAGCCTGATCCCGTCCGGTGACATGCGCTCGATGCGCTGCGTGCCGCAATCTGAGAGGCCCCTTGTCCGGGGTAACGGAGTTGGAGCATGACCGATGTCTACAGTCCTCTCCCCAGAGAGGAAGTCGTCAAGGCCATCGAGCGCAGGTCCCCAGCGCGGGTCCCGCTCGTCATGGCGCACTGGTGGGGAGAGGGGCTCTGGGAGCAGTACGGCGAGCGGCTTCACGAGTTCAGCCGTTTCCCGAACGACGCGCCGCTCCTGATGATCTCGCCGATGGACTTCGGCGCCATGGACCTGCCCTGGCTGCGCGACTCGAGCGACGAGAAGCGGGGTCACGATTCCAGCGGACTCTTGCCCGACTGGCAGTATCTGGATGAGTTGATCGCCCGCATGCCCGATCCCGAGAGGCCGGGCTTGCTGGATCCCCTGAAGGATGCGGTTGCTCGCCTGCGGTCCGAGGGGCGCTACGTCATCTTCGGCTGGTGGGGCCTGTTTTTCGAGCGGCCCTGGGGACTGCGCGGCATGCAGAACCTGCTGATGGACTACTACCTCCATCCCGAGGAGGTGCATCGCCTGCACGATGCCCTCTGCGGGCAGTATGTGGCGCTGATCCGCCGCGCGGCGCGCGAGCTGCAGCCGGACGGGTTCTGGACAAGCGACGACCTGGGCCACCAGACGCAAAGCATGATGCGCAGGCCGCAGTTCGCTGCGCTCCTGAAGCCCTACTACGCGCGCGTCGGCGCGGCATGCCGGCAGGCGGGCATGCACTTCTGGCTCCATAGCTGCGGCAACAATACAGACCTGCTTGACGACCTCATCGAGACGGGCGTGCAGGTGTTTCATCCCGTCCAGAAGCACACCATGGACGAACGGGCCGTCGCAGCGCGGTACGGCGACCGACTTGCGTTCCTTGCGGGGTTCGATGTGCAGCACATCCTGCAGGAAGGTTCGCCGGATGAGGTCCGAGCTGAGGTCCGGCATCTGGTGAACACCTTCGACCGTCCCGACGGCGGCATGTGCATCGCCGCAGGCAACGGCATCGTGTCGGGCACGCCCTTCGAGAACATCGAGGCATTCCTCGATGAGGCCGTGCAGTATGGGGCGCGGCATCGGGCATCGTGGGGGCGGCAGTGAGGACGCCCGGTTGGTTATGCGCAACCACGGAATCGTGGCAGGACCCCCGGCCATGCCCCGCGAACATGGGAACATCGTCTGCCTCAGGAGGCTTGGCACAATGGCTACAGACAAGGTTCGGATCGGCGTCATCGGAACGGGCGGGATGGGCTCGGGCCACTGCTCATGGATGCACGAGACGCCGGAAGCGCAACTGACTTGCGTATGCGACATTGACCCTGCGGTTGTTCAGGAGACCTCGGCGAAGTTCGGGGTGCCCGGATTCACCGATGCGCGCGAGCTGCTCCGCAGCCGGCTCGTGGACGCCGTCATCATAGCAACGCCGCACTATTTCCATCCCACCATCGCGATCGAGGCCTTCAAACGGCGCATCCATGTGCTGTCGGAAAAACCCATCGCCGTTTCGGTGAGGGCCGCCGACAAGATGCTCGAAGCTGCCGAACGATCCGGATGCGTCTTCGGCGTCATGTACCAGATGCGCGCGCTGGGCCGCATGCAGCTCGCCAAGAAGATCGTTGACGAAGGCCAACTGGGGGAGATCTATCGCACATCCCTGGTGGTCGGGTGGTACCGCAGCCAGGCGTACTACAACTCGGGCGGATGGCGGGCAACATGGACTGGAGAGGGCGGCGGCGTCCTCATCAACCAGGCGCCCCACTTCCTCGACCTGTACGCGTGGCTGGGGGGCATGCCCGTGCGGATCATGGGCAACACGCGAACGCGCCTCCACGACATCGAGGTCGAGGACGAAGCCTTCGGCTTGCTGGAATACGCGAATGGGGCCCACGGCTATCTCTACGCCAGCACGACGGAGGTCCCCGGCCACGAACAGGTCGAGATATGCGGCGACAAGGGCAAGCTGATGCTCCAGAACTCCACCATCAGGGTCTGGAAGAACAAGCAGTCCATCCGCGAGCACTCGCGCAGCGCCAGGGAGATGTGGGGTTCGCCCGGCTCGGAAGAGATCCAACTGGAGATACCCTCCGGAGCAGGCAAGCACCAGGAGATCACCCGCAACTTCTGCAGGTCCATCCTCTACGGCGAGCCGCTGATCGCTCCCGGCAAGGAAGGCATCTGGGCGGTCGAACTCATCAACGCGCTCATCATGGCCGGCAAGACCGGCAAGCCTGTGGATCTTCCGCTCAACCGGGCCAAGTACGAAAAGCTCCTGGCCGGGCTTCGCGCCCAATCCACCGGCAAGGCCGCCGTCGAGGTTCTCCGCGAAACCGACCCCCATTACGTCAAGTAGCCCGACGGCTCCATCACCCTCCCCATGTGCCGGATCGCATGGGAGCTGATGATCCGACGGCTCCGCGAGCCCGATCTGTCCATACAGAGCGTGGAGCTGCCGGCGCACCTGCTGGTCAGGGAATCGTCTGAAGCGGTATGAGCCGCTCATGGCCTGCGAACCGCAGTCACAGGGCAGGGATCCGAAGGGAGGTGAAGCCGTCGAGATCAGTCAGCCAACGAGATCCAGGACTTCACTCGATGGGCCGCGCCTGGAAGTCGTGGGGGTCTGATTCGCTGCACCGGCAATGCCGTAGGCGGGCGGGGGCCTATGACCAACCAGTTCCCCCGCCCCCTGGGCGGGCGGGGGCCAGGGGGAGGGGGAATCCGTGACATGACCACACTCAACGCCGAGCCGTACATTCTGCCCACGGCACCGATCGGGGCAGAGAATCCCTTGCCTGTCTTCCGCGGAACTTCCGACGACAATCAGATTGGCCTTGACGACGGCGTGCCTGAGGAGGACCGCCGCTGCATGGGGTGGCGGACCTCCTTTCGCGTCCTGCCGCACCGGATGCAGGATGCGTACACGCGCCGGCGCACGCTCACCGACATCGGGTCTGTGGTCATCGAGAACGAGCGCCTGCGTGCCGCGTTCCTGCCGGCCTTCGGCGGCAAACTGGCATCTCTGATCCACAAAGCGTCCGGACGCGAGCTGCTCCACCGCAATCCTGTGTGCCAGCCGGCCAACCTCGCGCTGCGGAACGCCTGGACCAGCGGCGGCATCGAATGGAACTCGGGCCAGCCGGGCCATCATTACCTTGCGAGCGCGCCGGTGTTCGCCGCAGAAGTGACCGGGCCCGATGGCGCGCCATGCCTGCGCATCTACGAGTGGGATCGCGTGAAGGGCTACACGTGGCAGGTGGACTTCTGGCTCCCCCACGACTCGCCTGTGCTGCTGGCGCGAGTGCGACTGGTGAATCCCCACCCCCACGAGATCGCGATGTACTGGTGGACCAACATGGCCGTGGACGAGCGCGAGGATGTGCGCGTGCTCGTGCCGGCGGACTCGGCGCTATGCAACCCCTATTCGCGGAGCCTCGAAGTCGTTCCCTTGCCAAGGCTGTCCGAACGCGGGGCGTCTCGCGACCTCACTTACAGCACCCAATCACCTCACGCCGCCGACTTCTTCTCGCGCATCCCGGACGACCGGCGCAAGTGGATCGCCGCCCTGGACGGCGACGGGCGCGGCTTCTTCGAGACTTCCACCGACCGGCTCAGGGGCCGGAAGCTCTTCTGCTGGGGAATGGGCTCCGGCGGACGGCAGTGGCAGGAGTTCCTTGCCGCGCCCGGGCATGCCTATATCGAGATCCAGGCCGGTCTGGCGCGTACCCAGATGGAGTGCTTGCCCATGCCGGCCCTGGCGACATGGACATGGACGGAAGCCTTCGGCTGCCTGCAGGCTGACCCGGCGCTCGTTCACGGAGACGATTGGGAGGCGGCCTGGGGAGCTGCCGCCGAGCGCATCGAGCAGGTCATCCCCCGCGCGCGGCTGGATGAGTTGGATATGGCCCTGGCTCAGACGTCCCAGTCGCTGCCCAACCGCATTCTCGCCCGAGGATCGGGGTGGGGTGCGCTGGAGCGCGCCCGCCGAGAGCGGGCTGGACAGCAGGATCCCATTCCGCCGGAGCTCGTGTTCGGCGCCGACGCCATAGGTCAGGACGAGATGCCGTGGCTCACGCTGCTGACAGAAGGTCGTCTGCCGTGCAAAGATCTGAGCGATGAGCCCGGAGCGCTCATGACGCAGCCCGAGTGGATGCCGTTGCTGGAGGCGGGCATTGAGAGCCCTGATGGCGATCACTGGCTGGCGTGGTGGCATCTGGGCAACATGCGCATGGAAGCTCGCGACATCGCGGGTGCGTGTGCCGCCTGGCAGGAGTCCCTCCGGCGCACGCGGACGGGATGGGCGCTCCGCAACCTTGCCGTCGCCGCAAAGCGCCAGGGCAATGAAGCGGACTTCCTTCGGCTCATGGCGGACGCGTGGGATGCCGGTCCCCGGATCGCACCGCTGGCCATCGAGTACGGCCATGCGCTGTCCGATGCCGGGCACTACCGCGACGTGGTGACACTCGTCCGATCACTGCCCGAGGCGCTCCGCGCTAACGAGCGCATCATGATGCTCTGGGCGCACGCGGCGCTGCGGACCGGCGACACCGATGGCATCGAACACCTCTTCGACCACGAGTTCGCCACCATCCGCGAGGGCGAAGTCACGCTCACCGACCTGTGGTTCGCCTACCATGAGCGCCGCGTGGCTCGTGAGTTGGGGACAGGCGTGGACGAGGACATCAAGAGGCGCGTACGACGCGAATGCCCCCCGCCACGACGCATTGACTTCCGTATGGCGGTCGCTGAAGCCGATGGCTAACTTCCGTCGCCGCTTCGCGGCTCGCGTTGCCATCTCCCCCGCACCTGGGCGGACGGGGCCGGAACGACAAGGGCGTAGGGGAACATCGGGCCTCCACCTGGGGCTCACGCCCCAGGCTATGTTCCGTAGCCGCTTCG
>DYKI01000015.1 GCA_020722705.1 Chthonomonas calidirosea
TCCGCGAAGGCGGCCATACCGTCGGCGCCGGCGTCGTCACGAAGATCATCGAGTAAGGAGAGCGACGGGTCTCAGATGTCCGCATGGGCGGGCAGGCCCGCAGGAGAGACACATGGCAGTCGCGCGTAGGACAAAGGTGCGCATCCGCCTCCGGGCGTTCGATCACCGCATCCTCGATCAGTCGGTCGAGAAGATCGTGGATACCGCGAGGCGAACGGGTGCGCGGATCAGCGGACCGGTGCTCCTGCCGACGGAGAAGAACATCGTCTGCGTCAACCGGGGGACCACCATTGACAAAGAGTCGATGGAGCACTTCGAGATGCGGACGCACAAGAGGCTGATAGACATCCAGGAGCCGGGGGCGAAGACCATAGACGCCCTGATGCGCCTCGATCTCCCCAGTGGGGTGGACATCGAGATCAAGCTCTAGGAGGTCAGCGGGGCGGGTTCCGGTTGATCGAACGCCGGCGTCCCAGGGGAGAGAGTTCAGTGATAGACACGATTCTGGGCAAGAAGATCGGCATGACCCAGGTCTTCAACGAGGATGGGTCGGTAACGCCGGTCTCCGTGATAGAGGCAGGCCCCTGCATTGTCACGCAGCTCAAGAGTGTTGAAACGGACGGCTATACGGCTGTCCAGGTAGGCTTCGGGGCAATAAGAGAAAAGCTGGTCAACAGGCCGCAGAAGGGTCACCTGCGTGGCGGTCTCAAGAACTCGCGCTATCCGCACGTTCCGCTGTGCAGGAACCTGCGGGAAGTGCGCACTGACGACGTGTCGGAGTACTCGGTGGGACAGGCGATCTCGGTGGGCGACGTTCTCGATGCAGGCGACGTCGTGAAGGTCACCGGTGTCTCGAAGGGTAAGGGCTTTGCCGGCACCGTGAAGCGGTTTCACTTCCATGGCGGCGATCAGACCCATGGCTCGATGGTTCATCGCAAGCCACAGTCGTCCGGTGCAACCGATGCCGCGCGGACCTTCAAGGGGACAAGGAAACCCGGGCACATGGGAGCGAGGACGTCAACCGTCCGCGGGCTGCGCGTCGTTCGCGTTGACTCTGAGCGCAACCTGCTGCTGATCCGCGGAGCAGTTCCCGGAGCCAACGGCGGCCTGCTGACCATCAGCAAGATATAGGGAGACGACAATGCCAGAGATACCGCTCTACAAGATGACCGGCGAGCAGATCGGCGCGATGTCGCTCCCCGACAGCGTGTTCGGCGTTGCGGCCAACGTGCCGCTCATTCACCAGGCGCTGGTCGCAGAGAACGCGAACCAGCGCCAGGGGACGGCGTCCACCAAGACGCGTGGCGAAATCAGCGGCGGCGGGCGCAAGCCGTGGCGGCAGAAGGGGACCGGCCATGCGCGCCAGGGCTCGACAAGGGCTCCCCACTGGCGGCATGGAGGGGTCGTTTTCGGTCCGCATCCGCGGGACTATTCTGTTGCTCTTCCCAAAAAGATGCGCCGTGGCGCCCTTCGCGCCGCCTTGTCGGCAAAGGTTGCCGATGGTGAGGTGATCGGCGTTGACCGGCTCGCTCTCGATCGGATCAAGACACGCGACATTGCGGCGATGATCGCAGCCCTGCCGCTCAGTCGTGAGGTGACTACCAAGTACTGGACGAAGCCTGAAGGCGAAGACACACCCGTGCGTCTGCAGGGCGTCAAGCGTGTGCCGCATCGGGTGCTCGTGGTGGTGCCCGAGTATGACCCGGTACTGCTCAAGTCGTGCCGCAACATACCCTATGTGACGCTGCGTTACGCGCCCAACTTTTCGGTTCGTGACGTCGTCTCGGCCGGCCGTGTTGTTCTCGCCCAAGAGGCCGTCAGCCGCATCGAGGAGGTGCTCGGCTCATGAAAGACCCGTACCAGATCATTGAGCGTCCGCTCCTTACCGAGAAGAGCATGGACCAGAGCCACGTCGGCAAGTACACGTTCCGTGTGGCGCTCGATGCGAACAAGATTGAGATAGCGGATGCCGTGGCTCACATCTTCAAGGTTGACGTCCTCAAGGTCAACACGCTGCGCGTTCGCGGCAAGAAGCGTCGCGTGGGCCGCTTCCCCGAGGGGCGGACCAGCGACTGGAAGAAGGCCATCGTAACACTCAAGCCGGGCCAGACGATCACGATGTTCGAGGGACTGTAAGATGCCACTCCGATCATACAAGCCAACGACCCCGAGCAGGCGCTTCCGTTCGGTTTCGACGTTCGAGGAGATCACCGAAACCAGTCCCGAGCGATCGTTGCTCGAACCGCTCAAGCGTACGGGCGGTCGGAACAACCAGGGGAAGGTCACAGCAAGGTTTCGTGGCGGCGGTGCGAAGCAGCAGTACCGGCGCATTGACTTCAAGCGCGACAAAGTCGGTGTGCCCGGCAAGGTGGCGACGATCGAGTACGATCCGAACCGAACCAGCCGCATCGCGTTGATCCACTACGCCGATGGCGAGAAGCGCTACATCCTTGCGCCGGTTGGCCTCAAGAAGGGCGACACGATTGTGTCGGGGCCTGAGGCCGACATCAAACCCGGCAACTGCCTGCGGCTGCGCAACATTCCGGTCGGCACGATCATTCACAACATCGAGATGATGCCCGGCAGGGGCGGCCAGATGGTGCGAAGCGCAGGTGCGGGCGCGCAACTGATGGCGAAGGAGGGCAAGTACGCGCAGGTCCGCCTCCCATCGAGCGAGGTTCGGCGCGTGCTGATAGACTGCGTGGCCACAATCGGCCAGGTCGGCAATGTCGAGCACGAAAACGAGTCCGCCGGCAAGGCGGGCAAGACCCGTTGGTCCGGCAAGAAGGGACACGTCCGCGGCGTTGCGATGACCCCGCGCGATCACCCGCACGGCGGCGGCGAGGGCAAGTCGCCCGTCGGGCGCAAGAAAGGCCCGGCGACACCGACAGGCAAGCCGGCACTCGGCTTCAAGACTCGGCGCAACAAGGCCACGACGAAGTATATCGTCCGCCGGCGCGGCGCGAAGTAGGGCAGGAGCTATACGATATGGGGCGTTCACTGAAGAAGGGGCCGTATGCCGATCCGAAGCTGCTGGCCAAGGTGGAACAGATGAACAAGACGGGGGAGAAGAAGGCCATCAAGACCTGGTCAAGACGGTCCACCATCTTCCCATCGTTCATCGGGCATACATTCATGGTGCATGACGGGCGCAAGCACATACCGGTGTTCGTTACGGAGAACATGGTTGGGCACAAGCTCGGCGAGTTCGCGCTGACGCGCCTGTTCCGGGGCCACGCCGGCCAGCAGGTCGAGCGCCGCACCCAGATTCGGTAGCAGGGAGACGATCGGACATGGGTAAAGCCAAAACCGAATCCAAGCTGACACTCAAGCAGGCCGGCGCAACGGCCAAGTTCATCAGGGTGCCGCCCCGTAAAGCGCGCTTCGTGATGGACGCAGTGCGCGGCAAGTACGTCAGCGATGCGCTCGCCACTCTGAAGTTCGTGCCGAACTTCGCGGCCCGCGCCATAGAGAAGGTGATCGGGTCGGCGGTGGCCAACGCGGAGAACGGCAGACCGTTCGACGCTGAGGGGCGCGCCTTGCCGGCACTCAACACCGACAACCTGAAGCTGGTGAGCGGGCGCATAGACGAAGGGCCGCGTCTCAAGCGGGTGCAGCCCCGGGCACAGGGTCGAGCCTATCGGATACTGAAGCGTATGTGCCACATCAGCGTGATCGTCGAGGAAGTCGAACCCAAGCCGCGACCGTTGCGGAAGCAGGCGGCGGCCCGTCGCGCAAGGGCGGCAGGACGCATGGCGGCATCGGCGAAGCCGGCAGCGCAGCGGCCCGTCGCCGCTGCAGCCCCCGCTGAGACCAGTCCGGAAAACACAGTGAATGCTGCGGCCGAGCCGAAGGCCGAGTAAAGGAGATACCATTGGGTCAAAAGGTACATCCCGTCGGTTTCCGGATCGGCGTCATCCGCGAGTGGGATAGCAAGTGGTATGCCGACAAGACCTATGCCGAGTGGATCAAGCAGGATCACGAGGTGCGACAGTGGATCAAGAAGCACCACGGCAACGCTTCGATCTCTCGCGTTGAGATTGAGCGTCCGGTTGGGACGCTGCGGGTCACGATCCATACTGCTAAGCCGGGCATACTGATCGGCAAGGGCGGCAAAGGGATAGACGATGTCCGCCTCGCACTCGAGAAGCTGACCAAGACGAAGGTGCACGTCAACATTCAGGAGATCAAGCATCCGGACATTGACGCGCAGCTCGTGGCTGATTCGATCGCCCAGCAGTTGAACAAGCGGATCGCCTATAAGCGGGCGATGCGTCAGGCGGTGGTGCGTGCGATGAAGCTCGGCGTCAGGGGCATCCGCGTCGTGTGCTCCGGTCGGCTGGGCGGCTCCGAGATGGCCAGGCGCGAGAGCATGCGTGAAGGCAAGATTCCATTGCATACGCTGCGCGCGGACATAGATTACGGTTTCGCTGAAGGCGCCACGACGTACGGCAACATCGGCATCAAGGTCTGGATATACAAGGGCGACGTGCTTCCGGGGTCAAGCAGACCGACCGAGGCCGAGATCGTCCCGCGCCGCGAAGCCTTGCGGGCGGAACGTGGCTCGCGCAGCGACCGCGCCGACCGTGGCGGCCGCGGTGCGGGCGGGCGCGGCGGCAGCCGATCCCGCGGGCGTGGCCGCAGCGAGCATCCGAGCGGAGGTACTTCCTGATGTTGATGCCCAAGAGGGTCAAGTTTCGCAAGCAGCATCGCGGCAATCGGCGCGGCAAGGCGCATTCGGGCAATACGCTGAGCTTTGGTGATTTCGGACTCCAGGCGCTCGAATCGTGCTGGATGACCGCCAACCAGATCGAGGCCGCTCGTATCGCCATGACGCGCTACGTTCGAAGGCAAGGTCAGGTGTGGATCCGCGTGTTTCCGGATAAGCCCTATACGAAGAAGCCTGCGGAGACGCGCATGGGATCGGGCAAAGGAGCGCCGGAAGGCTGGGTGGCGGTCGTGAAGCCGGGCCGCATTCTGTTCGAGATGAACGGGGTCACCGAGGAGCAGGCTCGCGAGGCGATGCGGCTCGCCGCTCACAAGCTGCCCATTGACGTTAAGTTCGTAATGAAGTCCGAAGAAGTTCAGGAGGAGCCCGATGGCGGAGGAGAAACGCCGAGCGAAGCTCGAGAGGCTTAGAGACCTTACCGAGCGAGAGCTGGCCGACGAGCTGCGGAAGCAGCGCGAGCGGCTGTTCGCCTTGCGTCGGGAGAACGTGACTCGGCAGCTTCAGAACACAGCAGCGATACCGGAGACCAAGAAGGAAATCGCGCGGATTCTGACCTTGATGCGTGAGCGGACCGCCGGCAAGGAAGGAGCATAACGATGGCAGACGAGACACCTGCGTCTACGATGACGCGGGGACGGCGGAAGACACGCGTGGGGCGAGTTGTCAGCGACAGGATGATGCAGACGGTGGTTGTTGCCGTCGAGACGCGCGTCCGACACACGCTCTACGGGAAGATCATGCGGCGAACCACTAAGTTCAAGGCGCACGACCCGAACAACGAATGCGGCATCGGCGACCGCGTCGAGATCATGGAAACCAGGCCTATATCCAAGGAGAAACGTTGGAGGGTCGTACGGATCCTGGACAAGGCCAAGTAGGTTAAGAGGCAGCGGAATGATACGACCATACACGCGGCTTCGGGCCGCGGACAACAGTGGGGCGCGCGAGATCATGTGCGTGCGCGTGCTCAAAGGGTCGTCCTCGATGGACGCGAGGGTCGGCGATACGATCGTCGGCGTCGTGAAATCGGCGACACCCGGTCAGCAGGTCAAGAAGAGCGACGTTGTGAAGTGCGTTGTTGTGCGGACGCGTCAGCCCATACGCCGTCAGGACGGCTCGGTGCTTCGCTTCGACGACAACGCCTGCGTCGTGCTCGACAATGCCGGTGAGCCGCGAGGCACGCGAGTCTTCGGGCCAGTCGCTCGAGAACTGCGCGAGCGCAACTACATGCGCATCATCTCGCTTGCTCCGGAGGTGCTGTGATGGCGAAGAAGCCGAAGCCGGGCGAGTATCCGGCCAAACTGAGGATCAAGAAGAACGACGAAGTCGAGGTGATCGCGGGGAAGGACAAGGGCAAGCGCGGGCGCATCCTCCGTGTCTTTCCCAAGGTCAATAAGGTCGTCGTTGAGGGGCTGAACATGATGGTTCGCCACCAGAAGGCGCAGCAGACCGGCCGCACAACCCGGTCCGGTGTGCAGCAGGTTCAGGAAGGCGGCAGGATCCAGAAGCCGGCCCCCATGTACGCTCCAAAGGTCATGCTGGTGTGTCAGCAGTGCCACCGTCCGACCAGGGTCGGCTATGCCTACCATGCCGGCGAAGGCAAACTCGCGATGCGCAAGTACCGCGTATGCAAGCACCCCGACTGCGGCAAGCAGGTGGACTAGTCAACACAGGCAACACGAAGGACGGATAGCGATGCCTCCAAAGAAGGAAAAAGCGAAGCCGAAGGCCGCGACCGAGGAACCGGCCAAGAGGAAACAAGAAGAGCCGGTGGAGCAGCACGGACCGGCGCCGGAGCCACGCCTCAAGGGGATCTACAAGGAGCAGGTCGTACCTGCGCTCACGAAAGAGTTCAGCTACACGAACCCCATGCAGGTGCCCAGGCTGCAGAAGATCGTGGTCAACATGGGGGTCGGGCAGGCAGGCCAGACGGGCGGCGACGCCAAGCTGCTCGACAATGCGATGCGGGACATGAGCATCATCGTCGGCCAGAAGCCGTGTGTCACCCGAGCCAAGAAGTCCATATCGAACTTCAAGATCCGTGCCGGTGCGCGCATCGGATGCAAAGTGACGCTTCGCGGCAACCGGATGTACGAGTTCCTGGACAGGTTCGTGACCACGGCGCTGCCCAGGGTGCGTGACTTTCAGGGAATCAGCCCCAACAGCTTTGACGGCCGCGGCAACTTCGCCACAGGCGTGCGAGAGCAGTTGATATTCCCGGAGATCGAGTACGACAAGATAGACAAGGTCCGCGGCATGGATATCATCATCTGCACGTCGGCTCGCACCGACGAAGAGGCGCGCTCACTGCTGAAGGGTCTCGGAATGCCCTTCCGAGAGCGGTAAGGACAGGGCATCCGGTAGGAGCATTTCGCACTACTTGACCCGGGCCATAGGGGGGCAGAGCGCTTATGAGAAAGTACCCAACCAATATGATCCGCAACGTGGGGCTGTTCGGGCACCAGGGCGGCGGCAAGACATCGCTGGCGGAGGCCATGCTGGTGTCGGCGGGCGCCATAGACCGCATGGGCAGCACCAATGACGGCACGGCGACGACGGACTTCGATCCGGAAGAGATCAAGCGGAGCATCAGCATCAACCTTGGCCTGGCTCCGCTGGAATGGAACAATCACAAGATCAACGTCATTGACGTTCCCGGATACCTCGACTTCGAAGGCGAGGTTCAGATCGCCATGCGCGTCGTTGATGCCGCCATCCTGGTCACGCCGGCCCAGGGCGATGTGGAGGTCGGATTCGAGATCGCCTGGGGCCACGCCGTGCGCGAGAAACGCCCAAGGGCCGTGTTCATCTCGCGTATGGACCGGGAAAATGCCGACTACTTCGGCGTCATCGAGCAGTTGCGCTCGGTGCACGGCACCGCAATAGCGCCCACGCAAGTGCCGATCGGGCAGGCCGACCACTATCGCGGGATCGTGGATCTGATCCAAATGAAGGCATGGGAGGGCGTTGGGCGCGAGTTCAACGAAGTTCCCATACCCGATGACCTGGCCGACACGGCAGCGCGATACCGAGGCATGCTCGTCGAATCCGCGGCCGAAGGCGATGACGAGCTCCTGGAGAAGTACTTCGAGACGGAAGATCTTACCAATGACGAGATTGTCCGGGGCCTGCAAGCCGGCATTCGTGCAGGCAAGGTGGTTCCGGTGGCGTGCGGCGCCCCGACGAAGAACCTGGGGGCCGCGGCGCTGATGAACCTCATCACGCAGACCTTCCCAAGCCCGGCGGATATCGAGCCCGTTACCGTCGTGGCGGCAGACGGCAACGAGACCACGCGTGAAGCGTCTGACTCAGCCCCGTTCTGTGCCCTGGTTTTCAAGACGCTTGCCGACCCGTTCGTGGGTCAGCTAACCTACTTCCGTGTCTTCTCGGGGTCCATACACTCCGACACGCACGTCCTCAACGCAACCAGCTCGAAGGACGAGCGCATCGGCCAGATATACGTCGTGCGCGGCAAGAACCAGGAGCCCGTTGCGGAAATCGGTGCCGGCGATATCGGCGCCGTGGCCAAGCTCGCGGCGACGCATACCGGTGACACTTTGTGTGACGCGGCCAAGCCGGTCAAGCTCCGGCCCGTGGAGTTCTCCAAGCCGATCTACGAGATTGCCATCACGCCAAAGACGAAGGTGGACGAGGACAAGCTTGGGCCCGCGCTTCAACGCGTCATGTCCGAGGATCCGAGCTTCTCCTTTCGCCGCGATGCCGCTACAGGACAGACCGTCATGAGCGGCATGGGCGAGACCCACCTCAACATCGTTGTCGAGAAGCTCAGGAAGTTCGGGGCCAATGTGGAGACGATACCGCTGAAGGTGCCCTACAAGGAAACCATCCAATCGAAAGCCGAAGGGCAGGGACGCCACAAGAAGCAGACGGGCGGCCGCGGCCAGTACGGCGACTGTCACATCCGCCTCGAGCCGCTGCCGCGAGGCGGAGGCTTCGAGTTTGTTGATGCCATTGTCGGCGGCGCGATTCCTCGCCAGTACATCCCGGCCGTCGAGAAGGGCGTCGTCGAGGCCATGGCAACGGGCATTCTGTCCGGGAACCAGGTGGTGGATGTTCGCTGCACCTGCTTTGACGGTTCGTACCACGACGTTGACTCATCGGAGCAGGCATTCAAGATGGCGGGCATCATCGCCTTCAACGCGGTCGCACCCAAAGCGAACCCGGTCATCCTGGAACCGATCATTACTGTGACGGTTACTGTTCCGGAAAGCATGATGGGCGACGTGATGAGCGACCTCTCAGGAAAGAGGGGCAGGATCATCGGCACGGAATCCCTGCCCGGGGGACGTACTTGCGTCAAGGCGTCGGTTCCTCAGTCCGAGATGTTGCGCTATGCCATTGACTTACGTTCGATTACCAGAGGGCGGGGGGTGTTCATGGTGGAGCCTTCACACTACGAGGAAGTGCCTCCGCATGTTGCCCAGGCGATCATAGCCGAGTACCAGAAGAGCAAGGAGCAGTAGGGACCCCCTCGATGGCCGCCCCGAACTACGCTGTAACGTTACCGGCCGCGCCGAGCATGTGCGCCAACATCGTTGACGCCAGGAGCCTGGTTGCGGTCCCGACGGAAGGGAAACGCATTGGCTAAGAAGTGTCTCATCAACAAGGCTGCCGCAAAGCCGAAGTTCGCGGTGCGCGCATACACGCGCTGCAACGTCTGCGGGCGAGCGCGCGGCGTGCATCGCAAGTTCGGTCTGTGCCGGATATGCATTCGTGAGATGGCGTTGCGCGGGCTGATCCCGGGCGTCACCAAGTCGAGCTGGTAGGAGGTAGACCGTGGCATACACGACTGACCCCGTTGCCGACCTCCTCACACGGATTCGCAACGCGAACCGAGCGTACCATGACAGCACGGAGATATCGGCCAGCAAGCTAAAGCTGGAGATCGTCAAGATTCTTCAGCGCGAAGGCTTCATCAAGGGCTTCGAGGTTGTGAAAGACCCGACGCAGGATCGCATCAAGATATTCCTCCGGTACGGGCCCAAGCGCGAGCGCGTGTTGACCGATCTGAAGCGAATCAGCAAGCCCGGCCTGCGCGTCTACGCAGACAAGAACAACTTGCCCAGAGTCCTTCGAGGGTTGGGCCTGGCGATCCTGACGACGTCCAACGGCGTGATGACCGACAAGGAAGCGCGCGCCAAGGGCATCGGCGGCGAAGTTCTCTGCCACGTATGGTGAGCCGGCGTCCATCCTGTTCATCGAGGAGTTCCATATGTCTCGCATAGGCAAGCGCCCCATACCACTGCCTGGGGGCGTGCAAATAACGCAGGGCGTGGGTGAGATAACCGTCAAGGGTCCTAAAGGATCATTGACCAAGCCGATCTCGCCGGAAATGCGCATCACAGTCTCCGACGGGGTCCTGACGGTCGAGCGGCCATCGGACTCCAAGGAGCATCGGTCGCTGCATGGCCTCACGCGCACCATTGTGGCGAACATGGTCGAGGGCGTCACCAACGGGTTCAGTCGGACGCTTGAGGTGCACGGCGTCGGCTATCGGTCGGGATTGTCGGGCGAGAACCTGACTCTGTCCGTAGGTTTTTCTCACGGTATCGAGATCGCTCCGCCCCCGGGGATCGTGTTCGAAGCCGGACAGGAGCAGCAAACCCGTCTGCCGTTCGTGGTGATTCGCGGTCTCGACAAAGAGCTTGTCGGACAGACCGCGGCGCAGATACGCCGACTGCGGAAGCCCGAGCCTTACAAGGGTAAGGGCATTCGATATCGGGGCGAGCAGGTGCGTCGGAAGGCCGGCAAGAGCGGCAAGGCAGGCGCAAAGGGCGGCAAGTAGCCGCCGTGTGTGCTTAGGAATACCGGGCGGTCGGGGGTATACTGTTCTTCTGCGTCCCTCCCGCCCATTCACATGGATAAGGGCAGGTCGGCAATCTGCCCTGCAAGGTTGGGCTAACAATGGAGAAGAAGGTCGCGCTTCGGCTCAAGCGCCACAGGCGCGTTCGAGCCAAAGTCAAGGGAACCGCAGAACGACCCCGTCTCTGCGTCTTTCGCAGTACGAAGCACATCTACGCTCAGTTGATTGACGATGACGCTGGGGCGACCCTCATTGCAGCTTCCAGCGTGGAGGCGCCGTTGCGCGGGCAGTCCGGAGGCAATATCGCGGGCGCTCGATCCGTTGGCGCAATGATCGCGAGTAAGGCCGGCGAGAAGGGGATCAAAGCCGTCGTCTTCGACCGAGGGGGGTTCAAATACCACGGCCGAGTGAAGTCGCTGGCGGACGCCGCCCGCGAAGGTGGATTGGAGTTCTAGAATGGCGAGGATAGCGGCAGACACGCTCAACCTTGAAGAGCGCGTAGTACGCACGAACAAGGTCCAGAAGACCCACAAGGGTGGCCGTACAATGAGCTGGAACGTCCTCGTTGTCGTGGGCGACCGGAAGGGCTGCGTTGGCGCCGGCCTCGGCAAGGCCAGGGCCATTCCCGATGCGATCCGTAAAGGGACCGAGGATGCCAAGAAGAACATGATCGAGGTGCCGCTGGCAGGTTCGTCAATCCCCCATGAGGTGATTGCGCGCCATGGCGCCGCCGAGGTGCTGCTCAAGCCTGCCTCTGAAGGTACAGGCATCGTGGCGGGCAGCTCGGTGAGGACGATCCTCGAACTCGCCGGCATCAACGACGTTCTGGGGAAGAGCCTGGGTTCGTCGAACGCGATCAACATCGCCTGGGCGACGATGCGGGCCCTTGTCTCGTTGAAACGTCCGGAGGAAGTTGCTCGTATGCGTGGCAAGAGCGTGCGTGACTTGATGCCCTGGTACGCGGAGGAGACCGCGCCAGTGACGGAGGACGGGGATGTCGTGTCTTAAGGTCACCCTCACGCGGAGCCCGATCGGGTACGAGGAGGCGCAGAAGCGCACGGTGCGCGCACTCGGCCTCTCGCGTATGCACAAGACCGTTGTGCGGCCCGACAACCCGCAGGTGCGCGGAATGGTCACGGCGGTCAGTCATCTGGTGGAGGTCGAGGTCGTGGACGGCGAGTGTGCGAGACCTGTCCGGAAGCGGCGGCGCTCCGCGCGGAGCGGAGGTTAGGCAATGCAGATTCACGAACTGAGACCTGCGCCCGGCGCGCATCCCACCTCCAAGAAGGTGGGGCGCGGCCCAGGGTCAGGCAAGGGAAAGACAAGTGGGCGAGGATCCAAGGGGCAACGGGCTCGTGGGCGTCCATCGCTCGGGTTTGAGGGCGGGCAGACCCCGCTGCATCGAAGGCTTCCGCAGTTGCGAGGGTTCAAGCCCGTCAACCGCATCGAGTATGCGGTTGTCAATGTCGGCGACCTTGAGTGCTTCGAGGCCGATGCCGTGGTAACGGCACAGACGATGTTCGAAGCCGGAATGCTTCGGCACGCCGACGAGCGCGTTAAGGTGCTCGGCGACGGTGATCTGACGAAGAAGCTCACGGTTCGGGCTCACAGGTTCAGCCGGACGGCAGTCGAGAAGCTGCAGGCTGTCGGCGGCGCGGCGGAGGTGCTCTGACCTTGTTAGAGTCGTTGATGCAGGCGTTCCGAATACCGGAGCTGAAACGGCGCATTTACGTCAACCTGGTGATGTTCGCAGTCTTCGTTCTGGGCGCCCACATTCCGGTACCCGGCATAGACCACGACAAGCTTGATGCGCTCTTCGGCAGCGGCGGCTTCATGGGCCTTGTGGATGTCTTCTCGGGCGGGGCCTTGCGGAAGATGACTATCCTGGCGATGGGGATCACGCCGTACATCAATGCGTCCATCATCATGCAGATGCTGTCCATCGCCATACCGCAGCTCGAAGCCATGAGCAAGGAAGGCGAGTCGGGACGCAAGCAGATCGCGCGCATTACCCGGTACCTGACCATTGTGCTGGCAGCCCTGCAGGCGCTGGGGTTCAGCTTCTCATTCCGGGCCGCTGCCACAACGAGCATCGGCTTGCTGCAAATGTGCATCATCATGACGGCGGGTACGGCGTTCCTGCTCTGGATCGGCGAACAGGTCACCGAGCACGGGATCGGCAACGGGGTGTCGCTGGTGATCTTCGCCGGTATCATGACCAGCCTGCCCTACCAGAGCAGCCTGATCGTGACATCCGTGGAGAGCGGCCTGGTGACGCCGCTTAACGTCATTCTGCTTCTCGCACTGTTCGTCGGCACCATCTACGGCATTGTGCTGATCACGCAGGGCGCGCGTCGCATACCGATTCAGCATGTGAAGCGCGTGGTGGGGCTGCGCGCACCAAGCAACGCCTCGTTTCTTCCGATCAAGGTGAATACCGCAGGCGTGATCCCCATCATTTTCGCCATCTCGATGGTGCTCTTCCCTGCGCAGATCCTGAACTCCATTCCGTCGAAGGCAGAGTGGTTTCTGCGGCTGAAGGCCATTGCGAACTCGTTCAGTCCGGGGGCTAGCTGGTGGGCGATGGTGCTCTATGTGGGGCTCATCATCGTGTTCACGTTCTTCTACACGGCAGTTGTGATGAACGTCCAGGACATGGCGGACAACCTCAAGAAGTACGGCAACTACATTCCGGGAATCAGACCCGGGAAGCCGACGTTCGATTATCTTGAGCGCGTCGTGTCCCGCATCACGCTGGCAGGGGCCGTGTTCCTCGCCGCAGTCGCGGTGGTCCAGTATGTGGCACCTGCGCTGACCGGCGTGACTTCGTTTACCCTGATCGGCGGAACGTCGCTGCTGATCGTGGTGGGCGTGGCTATCGAGACGATGCAGGCGATCGAAGCCCAAATGCTGATGAGGAACTACGAAGGGTTTATCAAACAGAGCGGCATCACCGCCTGACGCAGCACTATTACCGACAGAACCAGCCTGTTACAGGCTGCAGGAGACATGCGCGAATGGTCTATGTGTTGTTTGGTCCGCCTGGAGCCGGCAAGGGCACCCAGGGAGCACGCATCGCGGCGCAGTACGGCGTTCCGACGATATCAACGGGAGCCATCTTCCGGGACAACGTAGCGGCGGGGACGCCTCTGGGGCTCGTTGCTAAGGACTATATGTCTCGCGGACAACTTGTGCCCGATGAGATCGTGGTGCAGTTGGTGAAGGATCGCATCAGCGAGCCCGACTGCGCTGCGGGGTTCCTTCTCGACGGTTTTCCGCGGACCATCAATCAGGCCGAGATACTCGAGGTGATGCTCGGGGAGGCGGGGATCGCCATAGATGGCGTTCTGGACTTTGAGGTCGGCGAAGACGAGCTGGTCAAGCGGCTGTCGGGCAGGCGGACGTGCTCCAAGTGCGGTGCGACGTATCACATCGTTGCCGTGCCCCCGCGGCAGGCCGGTGTCTGCGACCAGTGCGGAGGAGCGCTGGAGCAGCGTGCCGACGACATGCCGGAGGCGATTCGCACTCGGTTACATGAGTATCAGGCCAAAACGGCGCCCGTCCTGGCGTTTTATCGCGAACGGGGTCTTCTGCGTGAGATAGATGCCAACGCTTCGCCGGACGAGATATTCGCGAAGGTCCTGGCTGTGCTTCCAACGGCGGCTGCGGTTTAGGGCTTCGTACAAAGGAACGTTGTGGGAACCAGGGCTAAAGAGGACATACAGCCGAAGACACCCGATGAGATAGTGAAGATCCACGCGGCAGGCCGCATCGTCCGGTATGCACTCGAGGCGATGCGCGACGCGATCGTCCCGGGTGTGAGCAGCACGAGCGACCTTGAGAGGGCGGCAGCACGAGCCATCACGGAGAAAGGCGGTACCTCAGCGTTCCTCGGCTACGCGCCGATGGGGCATCCCCCATACCCTGCCTGGACGTGCATCTCGGTAAACGAAGAGGTTATCCACGGAATACCAGGGCGCCGCGTGCTGCAGAGCGGTGACATTGTGGGTTGCGATGTCGGTGTGAAGCTGGATGGGTACTTTGCGGATGGCGCCTGGACCTTCCCGGTTGGCAGGGTCGAAGCTGAGATAGAGCGGCTGCTTGCCACGGCGGAGGAGGCGCTTTTCCAGGGGATTGCGCAGGCAAGGACAGGCCATCGAGTCGGGGACATTGGCGCCGCCATCGAGCGACACGTGCGACGCCGGGGCTTCTCGGTGGTGCATGAGATGGTCGGGCATGGGGTTGGCCGGGCGCTGCATGAGGCGCCACAGGTCCCGAACCATGGACGGCCCGGTACCGGACCGTTGCTGTTGGAGGGGACGACGCTGGCTATTGAGCCGATGGTCAATATGGGCAGCAGACAGATCGAGGTGCTCAACGACGGTTGGACTATAGTGACGCACGACCGCAAGATGTCGGCGCACTTCGAGCACACCGTTGCAGTAACCCGCAACGGGGCGATGATCCTGACGCAGGGGGACTGAATGCCACCGAAACGCACATACAAGACCGGGGGATCGGGACGCAGAGGAGGCAAGAGAACCGCACGACCTGCGCCCGAGGCGCGAACCGCCAGGCCGGCTGATCTATCTGAAGACGGGAAGGAACAGGGGATCGAGACCGAGGGCGTTGTTGTCGAAAACCTGCCGAACGCCACGTTTCGCGTCAAACTGCACAACGGTCACGAAGTCATCGCTCACGTGTCGGGGAAGATCAGGATGCACTTCATCCGGATATTGCCGGGGGACCGTGTGCTGGTCGAGCTGTCGCCGTATGACCTCGAACGGGGGCGCATCACGTACCGATACAAGTAGGCGGCCGGTCTGAGAGGCGGGCAGCAAACGAAGCGGAGCCTGGGAGCTCGGGCAGTTTGTCCGTCCCCGAGGCGCTCTCAGGGGGATAGAATGAAGGTTAGAGCATCTGTCAAGAAGATGTGCGAGAAGTGCAAGGTGATCAAGCGAGAGGGCGTTCTGCGTGTTATCTGCAAGAACCCGAAACACAAGCAGCGGCAAGGCTGAGGCCGCTGGAGCGCTCCGGAGGCCATGCGTGGACGTGGCAGCGGAGGGGGATGCGACATTGTATGGAGGACGGTATTGGCCAGAATAGCGGGCGTTGATCTGCCGCGCGACAAGCGCATTGAATACGCCTTGCCCTACATCTACGGGATAGGACTGTCCAGCGCCAGGAAAATCGTGGCGGCGGCAGGCATCAATCCGGATACCCGTGTGCGCGACCTGACGGAATCGGAGAGCAGCCGGCTGCGCGAGCTGATCGAGCGCGATTACCGTGTCGAAGGCGACCTCCGTCGGGAGATTTCGCTCAACATTCGCCGGTTGGTCGAGATCGGCTGCTATCGGGGGCTGCGCCATCGTCGAAGCCTGCCGGTACGCGGCCAGCGCACCAAGACGAATGCGCGCATACGCAAGGGGCCCAAGCGCACGATTGCCGGCAAGAAGCGCGCGAAGAAGTAGGCCAGGTGATGCAGCGCAGCCTTGCGTTGCGCAGGGGGAGTTCGGATGGCTAACAAGAAGACGACAGGCTCTGCTGCGCGGCAGAAGCCGAAAGAGAAGAAGAACATCGTACAGGGCGTGGCCCACATCCAGTCCACGTTCAACAACACGTTAATCACGATCACCGATATGAAGGGTGACGCGATATCATGGGCCAGCGCGGGAGCGATCGGGTTCAAAGGAACCAAGAAGGGTACCCCGTTTGCGGCGCAGATCGCTGCCGAGAACGCGGCGCGCAAGGCAATGGAGCATGGGCTGAGACGGGTCGAGGTGTTCGTCAAAGGCCCTGGATCGGGGCGTGAAACCGCCATCCGATCGTTGCAGGCGGTTGGGCTTGAAGTCATGCTGATTCGGGATGTTACGCCGATCCCGCATAACGGCTGTCGAGCGCCAAAGCGCCGAAGAGTGTAGAAGATCGCGGGAGGACGACATCCCGACGAGTCGGGACGTAAACTCCCAGGAGCCGGAGAGGCTCTCGCTTGCCGGCGCAGACCGGAAGGAGCATCGTATAACGCATGGCAACATCTTCGTACCCGCGGTGTCGGCAATGCCGACGGGAAGGTCAGAAGCTATTCTTGAAGGGCGATCGCTGTATGGCGAAGTGCCCGCTGAACGATGACAAGCGCAACAAACCGCCTGGAATGCACGGCGACAAGCTCATACGCCGCAAAGTCACCGAATACGGCAGCCAGTTGCGCGAGAAGCAGAAGCTGCGCCGCATCTACGGCGTGATCGAGGGACAGTTCCGACGTTACGTAGACGAGGCTATGCGGCGTCGTGGAGTGACGGGCGAGAATCTGCTGCAGCTTCTCGAGATGCGTCTCGACAACGTCATCTATCGCCTTGGCTATGCCCCCTCGCGCTCCATGGCCCGCCAGATGGTAGGTCACAGGTTCTTCACGGTGAACGGGCGGCGTGTCAACATACCCTCGTACCAGGTCCGTCCGGGCGATGTCATCGCGGTGCACGAGACGAAGAACGGCACAGCCATCATCAAAGCCGCCCGCGAGAAGTCGCACAGCCGTGGGGTGGCCGAGTGGCTCGAGTTCGACCAGAACGAGCTTGTCGGACGGGTGCTCCAAGCCCCCGAGCGCCGGCAGATCGACACGGAAGTTCAAGAGCAGCTCATCGTCGAGTTCTACTCGCGCTAACGCCACGGCCAGTCAAGGCGATACGAAGCGAAGCATCGCCGGCCGGCGTCTTGGGCGCACGGTGACGCCGGCATCATGAGCGGAAGTTGAGGTTGCCCATGGAAGTAGCACTGCCACGCATGGAAACGCTGGAGGAAACGCCGACGTTCGGTAAGTTCGTCGTCGAGCCCCTTGAGCGCGGGTACGGCGTGACGCTTGGGAACTCGCTGCGTCGCGTTATGCTCTCGGCCATCGAGGGTGCCGCGATTACGGCCGTCAAGATAGACGGCGTGCTGCACGAGTTCTCGGAAATACCGGGTCTGAAGGAAGATACAACGGAGCTGCTGCTGAACTTGAAGAACCTGAACCTGCGGGTTGAGCCGTCCGCTGCGGGGAGAGCGGAAGCGCATACCGTCAGGATCGAGCGCAGGGGCGCGGGCCGGATAACCGGCGCGGATGTTGAGTGTCCCGCCGGGGTTGAGGTCGTCAATCCCGAGTGTTACATTGCGACGATCGCCGACGACAACGCCTCGCTGAGCATGGAGATGGTTGTTGAGGTAGGGAAGGGTTACGTTCTGCCCGACAAACAGGAGCAGCGTCCGGGCCAGCCCATCGGTGTGATACCGGTTGGATCAGCGTTCACGCCGGTGCGCAAGGTCAACTATACGGTCGAGCCGCGTCGTGTCGGGTTCAAGACCGACTATGAGCGGCTGGTGCTTGACATCACCACGAATGGTACGATGAAGCCGAGCGCGGCAATCAGCCAGGCAGCGATGATCCTCGACAGGTTCTACCGGCACTTCATGGAGCTTGCCCCTGTGAACGTCACCGAAGGTGACGATAGCCAGGAACCCCTGAGGCCCGCTGAGTTTGAGCCACAAGCTGCGTACGACATGCTCGTGCGCGCAGGCATCAATACACGGGGCAAGCTGCGGGCGCAGGACGTCAAGGCCCTTCGCGGAATCGAGGGCTTCGGACAGGAGCACGAGAATGCGGTGAAGGAGTGGATGCGCAAGCATCCCGCTCAGCAGGGAGGCGAGGCCCTGGCCATCGGGGCCATCCTGCCCGGCGGCCAGGCAGCCGATGAGCGGATCGAGGAGATGGAGTTCTCGGTCCGTACGCACAACTGCCTCAAGAGGGCGAACATCCTGACGATCGGCGAGCTTGTTCAGACGACCGAATCTGAGCTGATGCAGATCAAGAACTTCGGCGTCAAGTCGCTGAACGAGGTTCGTACAAAGCTGGCCCAGCGAGACCTGGCGCTTCGCGGTGAGGAAGTCGCAACCCCTAAGAACACCGAGACCGACCGTGTGGCGCAGCAGCCGCAGGTGTTGCCGGAAGAGGCGGGGGAGCAGGATGCGCAGGAGCCCGGCGGGTCTGATGAGTGATGGGTTTCGAGCAGTTGGGCAACGCGGGGAGACCCTGCACGTTGGAGCGCGAGCACTGCGCCCGTTGAAAGGATGATAGCATGCGGCATCGCATGAGCGGCCGAAAGTTCGGCCTTCCGAGCGACCAGCGCAAGGCCCTGTTGAAGGGGCTCGTGCGCGCGCTCTTCGTCAATGACAAGATAGTAACCACCGAGACACGGGCCAAGGACATCCGCCCGATCGCCGAGAAGCTGATCACGATGGCGAAACGGGACGACATTCACGCCCGGCGAATGGTGCGGCGCTATATCGATTCGAACATTGCGGAGTTCGGTGTCAATGCGGAGACGGGCAAGATCGCGCGTAACCCGCACTACGTCGTGCCGCGGTTGTTCACGGTCATCGCACCCAGGTACAAAGATCGGCCGGGCGGCTATTGCCGGATCACCAAACTCGGGGCACGACGCGGCGACGGCGCACCGATGGTTGTCCTCGAACTCGTTGAGGGAGGGGTTGTGGAGACGAAGCCGATCGAGCAGGAGACGCCGACGACCACGAAGAGACGAGGGCTTTTCGCACGGCGAAAGTAGACCGGGCTGTTCGATCAACGGAGAAACGGCGCTTCAGGGCAACCGTTGAGTATGATGGAACCGATTTCGCCGGTTTCCAGTGGCAGCCGAAACTGAGAACGGTTCAGGGCGAGATAGAAACAGCCCTGGGCCGGCTGACCGGCGAGGAAGTAAGGGTCGCCGGCGCCGGAAGGACAGACGCAGGAGTTCATGCGCTCGGTCAGGTGATCAGTTTCCAGGCAGTGACGGCGATACCTGTCGAGCGCATGGCGACGGCAATGAATAGCGCGCTGCCGGCCGACGTGCGGGTGGTGCGGGCAGACGAGACGGACGAGCAGTTCCATGCCCGCTTCTCGGCGCGGTCGCGGTCGTATGTGTATGTAATGCTGAATAGGAGCGAGCCGTCGGCGCTCCTGAAGCGATACGTGTATCACGTGCGTGATACTCTGGATGTGCGTGCGATGGCGGATGCCGCGGGAAGGCTTGTGGGCGAGATGGATTTTGCCGCATGGGCCAACAGCCTTGACGACGTACGGAAGACGGTGCGCCAGGTGCTTCGATGCGACGTTCGTCGGCGCGGCGTCTGGGTGTTGTTGTTCGTCGAAGCAAGCGGGTTTCTGCATGGCATGGTCAGAAACATAGCAGGGACGCTGATTCAGGTCGGTACCGGCAAGCGCCGTTCGGATGACATGGATGCAATCACAGCGTCGAAGGATCGGCGCATGGCCGGTCCGACGGCTCCGGCACACGGGCTATGCCTGGTCCGAGTGACCTATTGAGGAAGAGGAATGAAAACGTATTCGGCCAATCCTGAGACAATCGAGCGGACATGGTGGGTGCTCGATGCCGATGGGCGTTCCATGGGACGGCTGGCGGCCGACGCGGCCCGGCTGCTGCGCGGCAAGCACAAGCCAACGTTCACGGCGAATGTGGACACAGGGGACTTTGTTATCGTGGTCAACGCCGACAAAGTCCGCCTGACGGGTCACAAGAGCGCTGAGCGGCTCTACCGCCACAGCGGTTGGCCCGGTGGTCTGAAGAGCGTAACACGGGCTGAAGAACTGGCTGCGCGCCCGGCCGACGCGATACGCCGCGTCGTGCGTGGTATGCTCCCACACAACAAGCTCGGCGATGCAATGATCAACAAGCTCAAGGTATATGCGGGACCGGACCATCCGCACGCGGCTCAACAGCCGGTTGCGTGGACTGCGCCGTACCCGAAAGCAGGAGAGTAAAGCGTGCCAACAGGCGTCTCATACTACGGTACAGGCAAGCGTAAGGATGCCGTGGCTCGAGTGTGGCTCGTGCCCGGCAGCGGCGAGATCAAGATCAATGATCGAGCCGGCGACAAGTACTTCGGTCGTCTGGTGCTCATGCGGCTGATCCAGCAGCCGTTCGAGATCACCGAGACGATGGGCAAGTTCGACGTCATAGCGACATGCGCCGGCGGCGGCATCAGTGGTCAGGCAGGCGCCGTGCGGCATGGCATCAGCAAGGCGTTGATCGAAGCTGATCCGGACCTGCGCACTGTCCTGCGGCGGCACGGCTACCTTACGCGCGACCCAAGAGTCAAAGAACGCAAGAAGTACGGCCGCAAGCGCGCTCGGCGCGGCTTCCAGTTCAGCAAGCGCTAGAACTTAGCCGGATCGCAGCACCACCGGCGGTTGATGGGCATCTCGGTTGCGGGCGAGATGCCCTCGACGCCGCATCAGCCCTTGCTCCGCCTCCTCCTCATTGCATATCCCGCTCCTTGCATCCCAAGCGTTCCGGCAGTACAATATGAGCTGTGACCTGGGACGAAAAGCGGCTCCGGAATATCACCCATGACCAGTTGTGGAAAGAGGTCCTCTGGACATTCTTCTCCGACTTTATGCAGTTATTCGCCTCCCATGTCGCCAGGGAACTGGACTTCGGGCGGCTTCGTCGGCTCGATCCTGAGGTGTTCACTGACCTGCCGAGCGGGAGAAAGCGGGTACCGGATCTGGTCGTTGAGGCTCACACGCGCCGGGGCGAGCCCGAGCTGTTCGTCATCCATGTAGAGGTCGAGCGGCGCCGCAGACGGGACACTCCACGCTGGATGTGGGAGTATTACGCCCTGCTGAGACTGCGCCTGGGCAGGCCCGTATACCCCATAGTGGTGTACCTGTCTCGGCACGGTATTGGGCTGAGGCGAGAGACGTATGAGGAAACGCTGTTTGGCGAGATGATATGCTCAATGCAGTACCTTGCCATCGGAGTGCCGGATCTCTCCGCCCATCAGTACATGAAGGCGCAGACCGCGCTCGGGGCGGCAATGAGCGCAATGATGGTGACACGCGCGGACGATGCGGTAGAGTTAACGGTGAGCGCGCTGGAGCGCATCGCCGCGTCGGGACTCGACGAAGCGCGACAAACCCTTCTGGCATTGATCGTCGAGAACTACGCCAGACTGACGGCATCAGATCGGGACCGCGTGCGCACGCTTCTCAACACTCGCGCAGGGGGAGAGAGTATGGGCAAGCGATTGATGGGTTTCTTCCAGAAGTGGGGCTATGACGAGGGTATCGAACAGGGTATCGAGCAGGGTATCGAACAAGGTATTGAGCGGGGTATCGAGAAGGGTATCGAGCAGGGCGTCGAACGAGGCATCCAGAAGGGCATCGAGCAGGGGGTGGCCGAGGGGCTGATGCAAGGGCAACGGCGTCTGCTGCTCGCTCAGTTGCGAAGGCGTTTCGGATCGCTCCCCCCTGAGATCGAGGCCAAGATCGAGGCTATTCGAGACTCCGGTCGCCTTGACGAGCTGGCGCTGACAGTCCTTGACGCTGCATCGCTCGATGACCTGGCGCTGTAGGTGGCGCGTCGTTCCAGCCGCATGTCGGGCACAGACACAACAGGAGAACGGATATGGCTAGGAAGTCGAAGCGGTCGGATCGCGTTAGGGTCGGCATCGTCGGCGTCGGTATAGGGAGTGTGCACGCGCATGCCTACAGCAAGCTCCCCAACGTGGAGATCGCTGCACTCTGCGACATTGACACGGCGCGTGCGGAAACGCTGGCGGACCGGTATGGGGTCAAGAACATCTACTCGGACTACGAGGCGATGTTCGCTGAAGCCAAGCTCGACGCCGTGTCGGTGTGCACGCCGAACGCGCTTCATGCACCGGTGGCTGTCGCCGCCCTGAATGCCGGATGTCATGTGCTCTGCGAGAAACCGCTCTCGGTCAACGCCATCGAGGGCAGCAAGATCGTGGATGCCGCCCGGAAGTCGTCGGGCAAGTTCATGATAGGCATGAACAACCGATTCCGAGGTGACACACAGGTGCTGCGCAAGTACATTGACGATGGGCAGTTGGGGTCTGTCTACTATGCGCGGTGCGGATGGATTCGACGCAATGGCATTCCTGGTCTTGGCGGCTGGTTCACCCGAAAGGACATGTCAGGCGGCGGCCCTTTGATAGACATCGGCGTCCATGCCCTTGATGTCACGCTCTATCTGATGGGCAATCCCAAACCCACGACCGTGTTCGGCGCGACCTACGCGAAGTTCGGTCCGTACGGGAAGGGACAGGGGCAATGGGGGGCACCGGTTCGAGGGGGGACGTTCGACGTCGAGGACCTTGCATGCGGACAGGTGCTGTTCGAGAACGGTGCAACGCTGGCCCTGGAGGCGTCCTGGGCACAGCACTGCGCGGGCGAGCGCCTCTACAGTGAGGTCTACGGCGATCTGGGCGGAGCCACGCTGGAACCGCTGAGGGTGTACACCGAGGTCCACGGAAGTCCTGCCGACATCTCGCCGTCATTCCCGAATGTCAACGGGCATGAGGCAGAGGTGGCGCACTTCATAGACTGCATCGTTCATAACAAGACGCCGTTGGCGACGGCTGAGCAGGCGTTGGACGTCATGAAGATCCTGGATGGCCTGTACCTGTCGGCCCGAACCGGCCAGTCGGTCCGGCTGGCCTGAAGCGTCAAGCCGACCGTCGTGATCACATACCTCAAGCACTGGAGGCAGCACAGATGGGAAGACCTGTCACTCTCGTAACCGGTCAGTGGGCCGACTTGCCGCTGGCCGATCTTGCTCCCAAGGCCAAGTCGTTCGGATACGACGGCCTGGAGCTGGCATGTTGGGGCGATCATGTGGATGTCTCGGCGGCAGCCGGGCCGGACGCGGCCGCCTACTGCCGCTCACGACACGAAATCCTCGCCAAGAACGGCCTGAAGACCTGGGCGATCGCGGCGCACCTGGTCGGACAGTGTGTGCTCGATCGCATTGACGCGCGCCATGCGGCCATCCTGCCGCCGCATGTCTACGGAGACGGCGAACCGGATGGCGTCAACAAACGCGCCATCGAGGAGATGAAGCAGACTGCGAAGGCCGCCAAGAACCTCGGCGTGAGGATCGTCAACGGCTTCACGGGCTCGTCCATCTGGCACTTGCTCTACTCGTTCCCGCCGAACCTGCCGAGCCAGATTGATGACGGCTATGCGCTTCTGAAAGAGCGATGGGTACCGATTCTGGACGTGTTCGCAGAGTGCGGGGTCAAGTTCGCTCTTGAGGTTCACCCCACGGAGATCGCCTTCGATGTGGCCAGCGCAAAGCGAACGCTCGAAGCCCTTGACAACCATCCTGCTTTCGGTTTCAACTACGACCCGAGCCATCTGGGCTATCAGGGCGTGGACTATGTGAAGTTCCTGTACGAGTTCGGCGACCGGATTGTCCATTGCCACATGAAGGATGTCTACTGGTCCAATACGCCCAAGAGAGTCGGGGTGTTCGGCGGACATGTGAGCTTCGGCAATCCGGAGCGGTTCTGGGATTTCCGTTCACTGGGACGCGGCTCGATTGACTTCGAGGCGATCATCCGCGCGCTCAACCACGTCAACTACCAGGGACCACTATCGGTGGAGTGGGAAGACAGCGGCATGGATCGTGAGCACGGTGCGGCCGAGGCTTGCCAGTTCGTCCGGAAACTGGACTTCAAGCCGTCGGAGGTAGCATTCGACGCGGCCTTCGAGAAGAAGTAGTCGCCATCAGTCGTCGCGTCCCGTCCGCCCAGCGGACGGGACGCGACCAGGGGTCAGAACTTCCTGCCCCAGCCTATCTCAACTTCCACCTGGTGCATGTGCAGGCTGATCAACTGCTGTCCGGGCGCCTCCATCGGGTTGAAGCCGCGGACGGTGTGGTCGGGCGAGTACATGAGTGCGAAGCTCAGTTCACCGGCGCTGCCCACATCCTTGGTGAAGCCGCCCGTGAAGTGCCATTCCTGTACGCCGGGCGCGAGAATGTTGAACAGGACCTCGGAGCCGGGAACCGGTTGACGCCCATAGTTGACGCCCGTGCGCAGCGTCCAGCCACGTCCTGCGTCCCACTGTGTTCCGAGCTTGAGCACGGCCATGTTGCGCCAGCCGAAGCCGGGTCCATTGTCGCCGCCGAGCAGCGAGTCGGCGGCTCCCTGCATGCCCTGGTAGATGTTGGAAAACGGATTGCCGACAGAGTGAACCCAGCGATACCAGATGTGCTGGTAGTCGAGGGCGACGACGGACTTCGGGGTTGGGCGATATGCCAGACCGAGGGTTGCGGAAGCCGGTATGTCGAACTTGCCCTGCTCGGCGAAGAGGTCCGAGTAGCCCTTGAACCTGGACATGTGCACCTGCGGTTCAAACGCGGCGCCCAGGCTCAGTCTGTCGTCCACGTCATGAAGTACGCCGATGCGCCAGCCGAGTCCATTCGACGACGACGCTCCGTTGTCGGAGAGGTGGTCGGGGTTCCCGTCGGCGACCATCGAGCCGAAGCCGGCAACGCCGCGGGCCTCAAACATCTGGTACGCGAGGAAGGCGGATATCCCGATTGCAGTGCGGGGGGCGATCTCCATCGCGTAAGTGGGACCGACGAAGAGCTGTGACAGGTTGACGCCGGCCTCGCCGGCTCCGAACGGCCCGTTGTAGCCTGGAGCGGTTCGGTAGGTTGTGTTCATACCGCCGTTACCGCTGATGGTGATTGCGAACGCCGAGCGAGGCCCTATCATCCTGTTGTATGAGATGCCAGGCACGCCGAAGTCGTTATTGTCGCTTTGGAACGATCCTGGCTGGAGGCCGAATGTGCCAGGCGCTCCGCTGGGGGCCCCATCCACGCGATAGCCGCGCTCGGGGTGGAACAAGGCAAGACTCAGATCGTAGCGGTTGCCGACGCGAACCGCTGTGGCAGGGTTCATGATGGCCGATGTGGAGTCATTCGCCAGGGCGATGCCGGCGCCGCCCATGCCTTTGACGCGAGTGCCGTAGCCGTGACTGAAATAGCCGTCCGTGGCCGCTGCGGGGATGCTCGACAGAGTGATCGCAAGAGCTGCGACGATGCACGCAGCGACCGCGTGAGCGCGAATCATGGAGCCGTATACCCTTCCGTGAGTGGGGATGCTGACGCCTGATCGGCGTCTAGATGAACAGCGTCGTCTTGCTTGAGCCTGCGTCGGCAAGGAACTTCGCGACACCGGCAACTTTCAGGTCGGGGTAATCCAGCAGTTCGTCGGTTGTGAACCCCATCAGTTCCATGCTCATCTGGCAGACATAGATTTTGACGCCCGAATCGGCCGCTTGCTTGATGAGCTGCTCCAGCGACATGACGCCCTTCTTCTTCATCAGGCCCTTCATCATGCCGGTACCCATGCCTGCCATGTGCATCTTGGAGAGCTTCAGCCTGTTCGGACCCTTGGGCAGCATCCAACCGAACATCTTCGCCATCATGTCCTTCGGGCCGGGCCTCTTGGCAGGATCTCGGAGCGCTGGAGTGGCCCAGAATGTGAAGAACATGACGACCTCTTCGAACATGGCTGCGGCGCCTGTGGCGATGATGAAGGCGGCGAGCTGCCGGTCAAGATCGCCGCTGAACACGACCATGGAGAGCTTGTCCTGCGGCAGGGAGTTCTCACGAAGCTCGTCAAGCTGCGCCTGCAGCGCGGCAACCTGCTGGGCAAGTTGGTCCATGGTTGGTGCTTGTGGATCGGTTTCCTGAGTCATAGAATCACCCTTGTCCTTGGCGCGCGCTTGCCTGCTCGCGCTCTGCCGGGTAGTGTTGTGCGGAACTGAAATGGCGGCCTACGCTGCGTTTCCCTTGCGCAGGAAGTACGCGAATAGGGCCAGGGGCCTGTAGATCACATGGGCCAGCTTCGTGAACGTTGTCAGCAGTACCAGCTCCATCGCGAGCGCCGCATGAATGAGCAGCACTACGTCGGTCAGCGGAGTCGATGATCTGAGCGTAACGGCCACCTCGAGCCAGAAGCCGGTCACTCCCAGGATCCACAGCACCCATAGAAGCCACGCATCCATAGGATCGGTCCTGGCCACGTTCTTCTCGACCTTCTGGTATCTTCTCACGAGGGCGGCTGTGACACCGGCCATCATCGCCACCCCGCTGATCGTGCCGATGATGCGAGCCGGCCAGAAGGTGGTGATTCCCAGGGGCAAAAGTGCGATGAACACGTAGTCCAGTATCGTCGCAAGCAGCAAGCCCATAAAGCCCCACATGATGGCGAGATGGACGGTTGCGGCATTGCGATACCAGGGCTCACCCTCCTTGGGGGTCTCATCTCGATGGCGCTTCATGGTCGCGATCTCGACGATGGTTGCGCGACCGGCTGCGATGTAGGCGCCGAACGGCAGTCGGCCCGTGCCCTTGAGGAAGCGCCGCAAAACGATGCTGACGCTAATGACCGTGTTCAGCGCCACCAGCGCCATGATGCCGATACCGACGTTGTGTACGGTTCCGTACGGCACGAGCCGGAACAACACGTGCTGGACCTCGCTGGACGATCGCAAACCCACGAGGAGCGCACCAAGGACTGCACCGAGCACCACCGTGACGATCAAGAGCCCGAGCGTGCTTCCGTACATCCAGCGCGCGAGGCCGCTGGGCTCGGCTGAGGAGATGGCGTACCGGCGGACCGCTGCCATGTACTCGCCTGGATTTGCCTCGCGTGGGCATGTATCGGAACACTCCCCGCAGTAGTAGCAGAGCCATGTGTCGGGGCTGTTCAGCAGGCTATCGCGGTCGCCGATCTGCCCGAGTCGGATCATGCGCCGCGGGAAGTTCCCTGTTTCATCGGAGAGGGGACATACCGCTGTGCAGTTGCCGCAATGGAAGCATGCGGAGACGTCGAATGCGCCATGCCGCTTGATCTGCTTCAGCAGTCCAGTGTCTACAGTTATCGCCATTGGAGCGTTTTCACCTCACTTCTTCCGGTAGGCGAGGTAGTCGCCCCGCTTCCCATCGTCCTGAATCCGGTCGTACTTCCGCAGTGCGGCAATCCACCACATCACCTCCTGCGTGGTGAGACCAGTCATCTCGGCGATCTGCGGCACGGTGCGGGCCTCGTCGGCCACGGCCTTCAGGATGCGATTCTGTTTTTCCTTGCTTTGCTTATATGCTTCCGTCTTGACCGGATCGGTCGGGCCGCGCCGAGCCCGCGCCGCCTTGAGCTGCTCGACGGCGTAGTTGCCTTTCCGCTCCGCGGCTTGCTCGCTCATTGTTGTGTGCCTCCGCTGATACTGACGGCGAGAGGCGTAAACGATCGGGCTCGCCTCTCGGCCTTGGCCATGGCTTCGATGTCGTCGGCCATGATCGCATCCACCATGGCGTCGAACTGGTCCAGCGTCCACCCTGCCACGTTGATGGCTCGCGTTGGGCAGACTGCCGCGCAGGCGCCGCAGCCGACACAGAGAGCGGGATTCACCGTGGCTCTGCGAACGCCTGAACCGGCAGGTTCAACCTCGACCATCGTAAGTGCGCCATCATACTCGCACTCCGCGAGGCACAGCTCGCAACCGTCGCAACGCTCCTCCTGAACACGGGCGACGAAGGGGTCCAGCGCAATGACAGGTTTCGAGAGCAGGATGGCTGCTTTGACCGCCGCGGTCTGTGCAGCCGCGCAGGCTTCGCCGATATCCATGGGACCCTGACATGCGCCTGCCAGGAATACCCCGTTCACTGCCATCTCGACCGGGCGAAGCTTGGGATGGACTTCTTGAAGGAACCGGTCCGCCGCGACCGGCAACTTGCGCATGGCGATCAGATCCGAGATGTCGCGGGGCATGAGACCCGTAGCCAGCACCACCAGATCAGCAGGTATCTCGAGCTCCTCGCCCCACGTCAGGATGTCTCGCGTTCTCACAACGACGGAGCCGTTGTTGGCCACTACCACAGGCGGCTCTTCATCGGGATACCGGAAGAAGAGCGCACCGGCTCTCGACGCGTCCAGGTAAAGCTCTTCGTGCCCGCGGCCATACGTGCGGATATCCTTGTGGAGGTCGAAGATCGCGATATCGGGATCGCGTTGCTGCACCTCACGAATCGTGTTGAGCGTCGCCGTGCAGCACACGCGCGAGCAGTAGTCGTTGATCTTGCCGTCGGCCTGTGGTGCGTGTATGCCCTCGATCTGCCGCGAGCCCACACAATGAACGAACGCGATGCTGCGGATGCGGCGCTGTCCGACCTTGATGGGACCGTCGGCGCGATCCTGTCCGGCAAGGAGGGCCATGAACTCGGGCAGGGTCATCACGGCAGGCGAGGTTCCGTAGCCTAGTTCGCCTTCGGCCGGTCGGTAGTGGTCGTAGCCGGTTGCGAGGATGATTGCCCCTGCCTTGACTTCGGAGTCGGCCCCTTCGGCGTCGTTGAGAACCAGTCGGAACTTGCCGACATGCCCGTCCATGGCTTTCACGCGCGTTCGGAGGCGGACCTCGACCAGTGGATGAGCGCTAAGCTGCTCGCGCATCTCCCTGATGAGGTCGGCCCCTTGCTCCCCTGACGGGTACACGCGCCGCATCTCGGCAACTCGGCCGCCAAGTGCGTCGGCGACCTCGATGAGCGTTACCCCGATGCCGCGCTCAGCAACGGCGAGCGCGGCGCTCATGCCGGCAATGCCTCCGCCGATGACCGCAACGTGATGGATGACGTCAACGGCGATCGATTCCAGAGGGTCCTGCAGGGCCACTTTCTCGACCCCCGCGGCCGTAAGGCGGATCGCCTTGCGAGTCGCGCGGTCGTGATCTCCCTTGTGGACCCAGCTCACTTGCTCGCGGATGTTGACGTGCTCGTAGAGGTAAGGGTTCAGTCCGGCGCGTTCGAGCGCCTTCCGGAACGTCATCTCGTGAAGGGATGGGGAGCATGCAGCTACGACGACGCGGTTGACCTTCCCCGCCATGATGTCGTCCGCGATCAGGCTCTGGCCGGGATCCGAACACATGAAGACGTAGTCCCGAGCGACAGCCACGTCGGGGTGATGCGACAGCGCCTCAGCGACGGCTTCCGTGTCCACGACATCGGAGATGTTGCCGCCGCAGTGGCATACGTAGACGCCTACGCGCACATCCTGCTCAGTGGCCTGTGCGGCGTCTGCACGAGAGGTCTCAATGTTCATCCGGTTGCTCCTGCCAGGGCCGGCGCTGCCTGCCGGACGCGTTCCACATAGTTGGCTGCCGCCATCGCTGCACCGCCGGCATCGGTGATCGCGTCAACAATGTCCTTGGGGCCGGTCGCTACGCCTGCAGCGAACACCCCCTCCATGGTCGTCAGGTTCGGTCTGAGCGGCGACTTCGGCAGCCGAAGGAAACCGTCGGTGTCAGCTTCGATGGGGATCATCCCGGAGGATGTCGGCTTCCATGCAGGGACCATGCCCAGCGACAGAACCACGAGGTCGTGCTGGACCTCCTCCGGTCCGCTCCCGGTATCCTGTCTCTCGATGCGCAAGAAGAGGTTGTGGTCATCGTCCTCGCGGATACGCGCGACCTTCGCCTTTACGAAGTTGATCCCCATCGCCTTGGCGTTCTGATAGAACTGCTCGTAGCCTTTGCCGAAAGCGCGGATGTCCATGTAGTAAATGGTGATATCTGCGATTGGCAGCGAGCCCGAGAGGAGCATGGCCTGCTTGATGGCGTACATGCAGCACACGCGCGAGCAGTAGGGCACGCCTAAGCTCAAGTCCCGCGAACCCGCGCACTGCACGTAGGCGATGGAGTCCGGGGTCTTGCCGTCGGATGGCCGCAGGACGGCGCCGAACGGCCCGTGAGGAGCGAGCAGGCGCTCCATCTGCAGCGGCGACAGCACGTTCGGGTACTGCGCGCCGCCGTACTGCGGCTTGGCGTCTATGGGCGTCAGCTCGAATCCAGTCGCCATGATGACGGCGACCGCCTTGACCTCGATGTGCTTCGGTTCCTGCACGAAGTTGATGCACTGAGTTGGGCACGCTTTGGCGCAGGCGCCGCAAAGTATGCACGACTCCTCGTCCAGAACCGGGTACTGGGGGATGGCGTTTGTGAACGGAATCGAGATCGCCTTACGCGCGCCGAGGCCGTGGTCGTACTCGTCGGGCACGAAGACGCTGCAAGCCTCTTCGCAGCGCCGGCATCCGATGCACTTGTCCTCTTCGACGAAGCGCGGCTTCTTGACCAGCTTCGCAATGAACCCGTCCCCGTTGCGGGCGACGGACTCCACTTCAGTGTATGTAAGCAAGCTGATGTTCGGGTGATGTGCAGCGGATGCCATACGCGGTGTTGTGATGCAACTGGCGCAGTCCAGCGTCGGGAAGACCTTGCTGAGGCTGATCATCACGCCGCCGATGCTCGGTTGCCGCTCAACGAGCACCACGGAGTACCCCTGGTCCGCCAGGTCCAGGGATGCCTGAAGCCCGGCTATACCGGCCCCGACGACGAGGATATCAGTGTGCATCTGCTGTGTGTCTTGAGCCATGGCAGTACTCCTCACGCCGCAGACGGCGCTGGGCGCTCACCCAGGATAGCCTGCTGCATGTCACGGATTTCCTTCAGGAAGGCGGCTTTGCAGACCGTGCACACCGTCGTGAGCTTCAGCCGGCTTGTCGGGATGCCGAGCTCCCGCATGCGCCCATACACACGCTCGATCCGGGCCGACAGGCGAGGGTATGCGCCTTCGTACGGGCAGTCCGACCCGGAGCTCATGACGATGATCCCGTCTATCCCCTTTTCCAGTGCCTGAAGATAGAAGTCGTCGGGGAACATTACCGGATCCGGAACGCGGATGATGTAGGTCCCGGGGGAGTATTGCAGCCGGGCTTGACCGACTGTATTGGCCCCGGGATAGGAACTGATCATCGTCGTGATGATCAGTATCTTGAGGTCGTCCTCAGACCGCATCGCCGGCCGCTACTTCTTGCGTACCACGTAGAGGGCGTCGTATCCGTCCTTCTCGACGAATCCCACGTACTCGTGACCGGTCTTCTTGCACCATGCGGGGATGTCTTCTCGGCTGCCCTTGTCGCCCGACAGAATCTCGAGGACCTGTCCCACAGAGACGGTACCGATCCCCTTCTTGGCTTCGAGCAGTGGGCCCGGGCACGCCATCGCGCGGGCGTCAACGGTCTTGCTGGCTTGAATGTTGTTCAGATCCGGCATTGGATGATTCCTCTCCTTGTTGGTTAGGACTTGGCTCGATGGTCTGGTTGTTTCGAATGCACGCGAGCAGATGGAGCAGCGAGCGGTTGGCAATGCTGTAGTAGACTCTGGCGCCCTGACGTCGGCAGGCCAGTATCCCCTGATCCTTCAGGATGCGCAACTGCTGGCTGATGAACGCAGGCGCAACGCCGCAGCACTCCGTTATCTCGGTCACCATCCTTGGTTCGTTGGCGATGGCGAGGTAATCGAGTATTCGCAGGCGCAGCGGATGCGCTGCCACCCGGACAATCGGAGCCACTCTTTCGAGGACTTTCATGTCAATGAGCTGGGTGGATTGCTCTGTCATTCGATATCTCCCAACTTGATTATGTCACAACATTCACAGATAGTGAGTGTTCTATATTCTTGAGCCATACTAAACGCTTGGCACGTGGGCTGCGCCGGATTGGAGCCTCGAGATGCCACGATGCCGGGCCTGCGCTCCGATGCGCGCGATGCTTCACGAGCATGTGGGAGAGGCCGACGGCGAGCGCGGGATCAGAACTCCCAGTCGAGGTTCGCCAGTCTGTTGACGCCGGCGGCGAGCGGTATGGCCACAGCGCCGGCGGCAGCGACTGCGATGAGCGACAGGCCGGAAACGCGGATCGCTGTCGCATAGCCAAGACAGTGCATTCCGGCGTACCACGTTGCTCCGAGGACTGCCCACAAGAGTGCAGCATAGGCCAAACCAGCGCCGAAGCCGAGCACAATGGCGAGGGGACTGACCCTGTGAGCGGGATTCTCGAAAACGAACCGCGGGAACATCGCAGCAAGCCCGACGCCGATGCCGCACAACCCGGCCGCGCTGATCAGGACGACAACGCTGAGCACCGCCACGGTCACCCACTCTACCATGAACGCTGCACCGGACAGCGAGACCATGGCGATGCCCATGGCGCTGGACATCAACCAGCTTACGAGCCACTTGGCGACCAGCGCCCTGCCCAGCATCACCGGAGAACCCAGCACGATCCAGAAAGCCCGCCCTTCCAGGCCGACGGACGAAAGGGACAGGATGGACGCCTGCATGTAGAGCACTGCCAGAACCATCAGGATGCCGAACGCGAACAGCTCATCGCCGCGAGTGTTCGCGCGGAAGGTCGGGTTCATGGCCATCACGAACGGCACAAGGTAGAGAATCACCGGCATGCCGACCTGCGACAGAAGGAGGCTGTCACGCAGAACGTAACGGACCTCTTTGCGGATCAAGCAGGCCACGGGGCCGCCCATGACGGTCCTCTCAGCCGATGCGCGCTTCCGGGTCACCCGTGAACGGCGCGACGGCCCAGACTCATCTGCGCCGGACATCCGGCCATCCTGCATCAGCCTGGCGCCCACTGCGACGGCCAACGGAGCCAGCACGGCGATGGCAGCGCCGATGCGTCCGGATGCCGTCGCAACGACCGCCCAATCGCGGAGGCTTGCGCCAACCATCAGATCGGCTACCCACCCCCATGGCGGCAGATAGGGCAAGCGACCTGACGGATTGGGCGAGCCGGCGACCAAACCGGCGAGACCTTCCTGAACGTGCAGGCCGGTGACCTGACTTACGGCGGTCAGGCAAACCAACGATCCGAGCAGGACGTTCACGAGTGCAACGGCGGATCGGACGCGCTGATGCCCGAGTGCAGCGACGGCCAAGAAAAGCAGCGTCGCTGTAATCGCCGAAGGCAAAACCACGAGAACCGCCGCAACGGCTGCGACGATCGGCCACTGATGCCATTGATAGCCGAGACCTGCGGCGCAGGCAGCGATGGCCGGCGCACCAATGGGAGCGAACTGCGCGGCTCCGGCTGCCGTGCCCTCCAGAATGCGCACCAGGACCACGTCCCGAGCATGGATCGGTGCAGCGCCAAGGAGCGCAACATCCCCCGGATGAAGCAGTGTCGCCGCAAGGAACGGCACAGACCCGGCCAGCATGAACAGGAACACTGCATAGACCATCTCATGAGTGATGGCAGCGGTGGCAGCGGTTGAGCCGCGAATGCTCAACACGAGACGGAAGCCCACATACACGGCAAGCGCCAGCGCCGCGCTAACCAGCGTGAGGATCAGCAGGACCAGGCGCTGGCGCGGCGTCGAGAATCGGGCGGAGTTGACTGCTGCCAGAAGCCGATATCGGATCAGTGTCCATGCCATGCTGCATCAAGGTACCCCGATCCGACCGCACCGCGTACGGCATTGCTCGGGGCAGTGCCCTGCGTTCGCCAGGCAGTTCCGCTCCGAGCTTCGAGAAGAAGAAACAAGGTGTCATGGACACTGCAGGCGAATGTAGTTCACAATAGCTTCCGTCTGGACTCGGAGGTCAATCCATATGAACTACCCGATCTGGGACGTACCGATGCTCGGTGGCGGCATGCTGATCGGTCTTGTTGCCATCGTTCACGTCTTCGTGTCGCACTTCGCCATCGGCGGCGGCCTTTACCTTGTGTTGACCGAGGGTCGAGCGCGACGCACCAACGATGCTGAGATGCTCGACTTCGCCAAGAAGCACAGCACGTTCTTCATCCTTGTCGTGCTTGTCTTCGGCGCCGTCACGGGCGTCGGCATCTGGTGGACCATCGCTCTGGTCAACCCGACGGCAACCTCAACCCTGATCCATGTCTTCGTTTTTGCCTGGGCGATCGAGTGGGTCTTCTTCCTCGTCGAGTTGACGGCAGCTCTCATCTACTACTACGGGTGGGATCGGCTGGATCCTGCCACGCATCTCAAAGTCGGGTGGATCTACGTCGCAGCCGCCTGGATGTCGCTGTTCATGATCAACGGCATCCTCACGTTCATGCTGACACCCGGAAAGTGGGTTGAGACCGAGTCCGTAGCGCACGGTTTCTTCAACCCAACCATGTGGCCTTCACTGTTCATCCGCACGCTGGTGTGTGTGGCGCTGGCAGGCCTCTACGCGTTGATCACCGGCAGTCTCCTCCAGAACCCGGAGGCACGTGCGCGGATCGTTCGCTACTCGGCCAAGTGGGTCATCGCAGGGATCGCCTTGCTCCCGCTCCTGGGGGTCTGGTATGTCTCGCAGTTGCCGCCCATGGCGCGCGAGATCTCCATGGGCGGGGCGCCGGTTGTCACACTGTTCGCCGCCGGGAGTTTGATCTTCTCCGTGATCGTTGTCGTTGGGGCGATCGCCGGGCCGTACCTCTTCCCGAAGCAGACGCATGTCACCTATGCGTTCGGACTGGCCATCATGGGTCTGATGGCGACGGGAGTGACCGAGTGGGTCAGGGAAGCCGTGCGCAAGCCGTTCGTGATCTACGACTACATGTATTCGAATACGGTCCGCGTGAAGGACCTCGCTGAGTACTCGACGACCGGCTTGCTTGCTCATGCTCGCTGGGAGACTCCGACCGACGAGGATCGCCGAGAGCCGATCAAGCTCGGGCGGAAGGTGTTCCGGGCCCAGTGCATGTCGTGCCATACCATCAACGGCTTCAATGGAATCCGGTTCGCTGTGAAGGGCTGGGATCGCGAGTTCCTTGATCATCAGATCCTGTATCTCAACGAACTCAAGGGCTTCATGCCGCCGTTCATAGGGACCGACGAGGAACGAGCCGGATTGGTCGAGTATCTGACCAGTCTCAACGAGGCTGACCCCGAGATTGCGTCGGCCTCCGATGTCTCGGAAGGAGCACGGTGATGCCAATCATGCCCGGACCGGATCCCGCAGGCCTGCCCGCGCCTTTGTGGATCCTGAAGTTCCTGTCCGTGTTCACGCTTACCCTGCATTTGCTCGCAATGAGTCTCCTGGTTGGCGGCGTGACGATGATGGCGCTGGCGGGTCGCAGGCGCAGCAGCGATGACGTTGCAGGGCGCATGTTCAGCTATTTAGCCAGAGCGCTGCCCACCACGATGTCCATGACGATTACGCTTGGAGTGGCCCCGCTCCTGTTCGTTCAGGTCATCTACGGCCAGGCCTTCTATGCGTCGTCGGTCCTGATGGCATGGCCGTGGTTGGCCATCGTGCCCCTGGTGATGGCGGCGTACTATGGCCTCTACATCTGCCAGTTCAGACCGCAGTGGCTTGGCGGACGCGAGACAGTTGTGGCCTGGATTTCGGCGATCACCATTTTGATCGTTGGCTTCCTGTTTTCGAACAACTGGAGCCTCATGCTGGCCCCGGGCGTATGGAAGGAGCTGTACACTCAAGGCATCAGCGGACTGAACATGAATGCGGGTGACCCATCCCTTTGGCCTCGCTACCTTCACGTCATCGTGGGCGCGTTCGGCGTCGGCGGCCTGGGCGTGATGATGCTTGCCCGCCTGGTTCGCGGCCGCGATGAGGAACTGGCCTCTGCTATGGAGGGTTCCGGACGGCGGTGGTTCCTCATCGCCACAGGCCTCCAGTTGGTGATCGGGTTCTGGTTTCTCTTCGCGCTGCCTGAACGCATCCATAAGTCGTTCATCGGCGGCAACATGGTGGACAGCGGCGTGCTCGCTGCGGGAATCCTGCTGGCATTCGTGGCGATGGCTGTCGTGAGACGCATGCCCATGGCTGCTGCTGCATTGACGGGTGTTGTCGTGTTCCTGATGGTTGCGGTCCGCCATCGAGTTCGACAGTTGGCGCTGGCTCCGGACCTGCAGGTGAACACGCTCGCCGTGAACCCGCAATGGGCTCTGCTGATGACATTCGTGGTTGTGCTCCTGGCCGGCCTGATCACGGTGGGCTGGATGGTGCTGGCCTTCGCCCGGCAGCGCGGAGCGAACGCGGCGTGAGACGCCTGGAGGTCTGGTATCCGGCAGCACCGCAGGTGGCTTACTGAATGACGGGTGCGGCTCCAGCTCTGGCAGTCATACCGGCTGCCGGCCTTGGCACGCGGCTGAGGCCACTCAGCGAAGTAGTTCCCAAGGAGATGCTGACCCTCGGACGCCTGCCTGTACTGGGGCACGTCCTCGCGGAGATCCGCGACGCGGGCATTCGCAACGTGAGCGTGGTCGTGTCTCCCGCCAAGGAGATGATCCGCAGATATGTAGGTCATGGAGCTGAGTGGGATCTTGACATATCTGTCGCGGTTCAGGAGACCATGCGAGGGGTCGGCGATGCGGTTCTGACGGGCATACCGCCCGGTGTGAACGGGCCGGTCCTGGCTGCGTTTGGAGACTGCGCGATCATGCGTCCCTCCGGATCGGCCGCACCGTCGGCGGCGCGGCGGCTCGTGGACGCCTATGTGAATGCCGACGCACAGGCTGCGGTTCTATGTGAGACGGTATCTCTCGATCGCGTGCACCTGTATGGAGTTCTCGATCCTCTGGCAAACGCTCCCGATCAGCCATCGGGTTCGTTCGAGATACGGGGCATCATCGAGAAGCCAGGTCCCGAGCAAGCCCCCAGTCAATGGGTCGTCGCCGGACGATGGGTGCTGGGTCCGGAAGCCATCGCCTTGTTGCGGCAGCAGCCGCCGGGAAGGGGCGGCGAGGTCGGCGTGACGGAGGCAATCGCGCATCTGCTTGGGCATGGGGGACGCGTTGTGGCAGTACCGCTCACTCGGTGGGAGCGCCGTTGCGATGTGGGCAACTGGCAATCGCTGCTGATGGCTCAAGCGCTGGCCGCGGTCTGGGACGAGGAGTTCGGCGCCGAGATCGCCGCGGCAATCCTGAGCGCTTGCGGGACCGACGGCGCCGACGTTGTTCACAAATCGAACCGCCCGGGGGAGTGGAAGGCGTGGCACTGAACCAGCGGGCCAGGGAGGGGAGTCGTTGATCGTTCCACTTGCCGATTTGGCCGCACAGGTGGCATCCATTCGCGAGGAGATAGATGCCGCCATCCGAAGGGTCCTCGACAGCGGTCGTTTCGTGCTGGGCCCGCCTGTTGCGGAGGTGGAAGAAGCGGTTGCGCGTTACTGTGGGGCCCGATACGGGGTGGGCGTGAACTCGGGGACGGATGCGTTGCTTCTGGCGCTCGTGGCGGCGGGCATTGGCCCCGGCGACGAGGTGATTACGACCCCATTCACGTTTGTGGCTACGGTCGAGGCGATCGTGCATGCGGGAGCGACTCCCCGGTTCGCGGACATTGATCCCTACACTCTCAATCTCTGTCCCGACAAGGCCGCCGGCGTCGTCGGTCCACAGACGCGGGCGATGATGCCGGTGGATCTGTTCGGCCAGATGGCGGATCGCGACGCGTTCCAGAGGATCGCCGGCGAGCATGGCCTGAACGTCATCTACGACTCCGCGCAGGCTATCGGCAGTCTCTACGACGGGCGGCCGGTAGGTCAGTTTGGCGACGCCGCGACGCTCTCGTTTTTCCCAACGAAGAACCTGGGCGCTATCGGCGACGGCGGCATGGTGCTGACCAATGATGAGGGTGTGGCCGAAAAGCTGCGGCGGCTGAGGTTCCACGGAAGCGGCGGCGACTACGCGTACGATGCGGTGGGCTACTGCAGTCGGCTCGATGCCTTACAGGCTGCCATCCTGAGCGCCAAACTGCGGCATCTGGACGCGTGGACACAGGCCCGAAGAAACCATGCCGAACGCTACTTGGAGTGTCTTGCCGACTGCGGGTGGGTGCTGCCGACGGCGGCGGAGGGTGTGTTTCACACGTATCATCAGTTCACGATCCGTCATCCTGAGCGTGATCGTCTTCGCGAGCACCTGCGTCAGGCCGGCATTCAGTCGGGCATCTACTACCCGTCGCCGCTGCACACCCAGGCTGCCTATCGTTATCTGGGATACGCTACCGGCGACTTCCCGGAGGCCGAGCGGGCATCCAGTGAGGTGCTGTCGCTGCCGGTGCATCCGGAACTGACCGACGAACAGGTGACGTACGTCTGCGAAACGCTGCGGGCCTTTGCGTGAGACGAGTGGACGAATCGGCGGCATGGCAATGCCATCCCCAATACCCGGAATGATAAGGAGGATCGAGAGGGCATGAAGGCGATGATACTGGCGGCGGGAGTGGGATCGCGGATGCATCCGCTCACACGCACGCTGCCGAAGCCGTTGGTGCCGATTGTCAACATGCCCGTGATGGAGCACATCGTCCGGCTGCTCAAGCGCCACGGCTTCACGGACATCATAGTCAACGTTCATTACCTTGGCGACCAGATCATGGCTTGCTTTGGGGACGGAAGCGCCTATGGCGTCAACATCTCCTACTCGATTGAGGACCGCCTCTGGGGTGACGCGGGAAGCGTCAAGAGGTGCGAGGAGTTCTTCGGCAACGAGACATTCCTCGTGATCGGGGGTGACGACCTTGCGGACATTGATCTGACGCGCCTGGTGGAGAGCCACAAGCAGAAGAACGCACTGGCCAGCATTGCGCTCTCGCTGGTTGACGATCCGTCGGAGTACGGCATTGTTCTCATCAACGAGGAAGGGCGCATCACGCGGTTCCTGGAAAAGCCCAAGGGCGAGGTGATCTTCTCGAACACGGCGAACACCGGCGTATACGTCTTCGCTCCCGAGGCGCTGGAGCTGATCCCAAGGGGAGTGTTCTACTTGTTCGGCAAGAACTTCTTCCCTCAGGTGCTTGCCCAGGGGCGACCGATTTACGGCTATCTGACGGCGAGCTACTGGATGGATGTGGGCAATCTCGCCATGTATCAGCAGGCGCACATTGATGCGATGGCCGGTCGAGCCAGGATCGATTTTCCGGTGCCGGAGGTGCGCAAATACGTCTGGATCGGTCAGAACGTCGAGATTGCGCCATCGGCTCGCATCGGCTACCCGGTGGTGATCGGCGACAATGTCAAGATCGAGGACGGCGCGCAGGTCCTTGAGAACACGGTGATCGCGTCCAACTGCTCCGTTGAAGCCGGAGCGGTGATTCGAGAGTCCATTCTGTGGGAGGGGGCGCATGTAATGGCCGACACGCGCCTTGAGCACTGTGTTGTTGGGAAGGGCTGCCATGTGAAGTCGAACGCGGCCATCTTCGACGGTGTCATCGTTGATCTGAGCGCCGCCAACGACGTGTAGGTCCGCTGTTTGCTGCGGACAACTCCATGGAGGTCGGGGGCTATGGCAACGGTATACGGTAAGCGTCTCAGTCGAAGGGAAATCGCGGCACGCGTCGGCGACGTTTCGCAGATAGCGCGCGTCAAGCTCCATCGTATGTCGGACGGCTTCGAGGACGGGGTGACGGCCGCGGATGTCATCACCGGAAGCGGTTTCCAGTACACGGTAGTGACGGCACGCGGGCTCGACATCAGTTCGGCGTCCCATTGTGGGCGTTCGCTCTGCTGGCGATCCGCGCAGGGCGATCGCCATCCGGCGTACTACGAGCCCGAGGGGCTCGGCTGGCTGCGAGGCTTCCCTGGAGGCTTGTTGACGACGTGCGGCCTCGCCTGGATGGGCGCACCTGATTTCGATGCCGGTGTTGATCTTGGCCTGCACGGACGCTACAGCAACACGCCTGCCACAGAAGTCAGCGCCTGCGGCACCTGGATCGGCGATGAGTATGCACTCATTGTCCGAGGGACAGTCCGCGAATCCGTGGTATTCGGGGAGAACATCGTCCTTCGCCGCACGATCACAGCCATGATGGGGGAAAGCCGGTTCACCATCGAAGATGAGGTCACCAACGAGGGCTTTTCGGCCACGCCCCATATGATCCTGTATCACGTCAACCTCGGGTTTCCGATCGTGGATGCCGGGTCTCGTGTCGTCGTGCCTGCCTCCATCACGGAGCCTCGTGATGAGGAGGCCCGACTTGGCGGCGAGGACTGGATGGCCATCGAAGAGCCTGTGCCCGGCTACAAGGAGAAGGTGTACTTCCACACAGTGGATCCCGATCCCCAGGGCCATGCGCTGGTGGCGGTGGTGAACCCCAAACTCGATGGCGGCCTGGGGGCATATGTCCGGTACAGCCCCGAACAGCTTCCCCATCTGGTCCAATGGAAGATGATGAGCGCCGGAACATACGTGGTCGGGTTGGAGCCAGCGAACGCGAGGGTCATGGGGCGTTCCAAGGAGCGGGAGGCAGGCAGGCTGCGGCATCTGGAGGCAGGGGAGACCCGTCACTATCAACTCGAGATCGGTGTGCTTGAGGGGGCAGCCGCCGTTGAGCTGCTGGGGTAGATGCCTTTGACAGTGACCGAGGTGCGAGACGCAGCCGGCCTGGCGTCGCTACGATCCCAATGGGAGGCTCTGACCGAACGCAACCCGGACACGACGCTTTACCAGACGTGGGACTGGAATGACGCATGGTGGAAAACGTTTGGGCGACGGAAGCGGCTGCGTGTTGTGGTTGCCACGGAAGGTCAGGATGTGGTTGGCATTGCGCCCCTCTACGTTGGACGTCACCTGGGTACGCCGCTCAAACGCATGGCGTTCATGGGTACGGGCGTCTCCGATTACCTCGATGTGATCACCGATCCCGGTTGCGCGCCGGACGCTTGCGGGGCCATGATCGAGCACATAGCCGCAGAGCGGGGGTATGACCTTGCCGATCTCCAACAGGTGCCCCCATGGTCGCCGCTCCACGGTGTATGCGCGTCCGACCGCGTCGCCGGACTGCACATGCGCAGCATGGAGGTGTGTCCGCACTTACGCTTGCCGGACTTGTGGGACACCTTTGCCTCCTCCCTCGGCAAGCGGCTGCGATCCAACGTCTCCTACTACGAGCGCCTGCTGAAACGGACCTTTGCCGATGCGGAGACGTACCTGGCGACGCCAGAGGAGCTGAATGAGGCCATGGATGCCCTCTTCGACCTCCACGCCAGGCGATGGCGCTCGCGAAAGCTGCCTGGCGTCCTGCGCGGTCAGGCCACCCAGCGCTTTCACAGGGACATATCCGCTCGGCTCGCAGCGCTCGGGAGGCTCCGGCTGCATGTTACGCGCGTCGGTGGGCGGATCGTCGCCACACTCTATTGCTTCGCATACCGCCTGCGATACTATTATTATCTTGGCGGATTCGATCCGGAGTACAGCCGCTTCAGCCTTGGAACAACTCTCACGGCCGCGGCCATTCGGCAGGCAATCACAGAGGGATGCAAGGATTTTGACTTCCTGCGCGGCCATGAACCGTACAAATACAGATGGTCGCCGCAGGAGCGGCACAACGCTCAATGCCTCCTGCCGCGCAATCGAGGTCTGCGCTCAACCGCGATGCTGAGACTGAATCGGATAGAGCGCTTCGTAGAGCACCGGGTTAAGGCCTATGTTGAGGGCAGAGGGCGTGCGGCGAAAGGCTGACAGGCTTCGGCCCGTTGACTGTACAAGGGCCCGAGGGGCCGCTTATCGAAGCCCTGGATCGCGCTCCGGGTGCATGGGCCAGGCCATGGTTCCGGCTGGAAGGATGCGAAGGAAATGAAAGGTCTTGCGGCATTGCTGCTGATACTCGTTATGGCAGCCACAGCATACAACTTTGCGCAGATACAGCAGCTCCGGGCAGAGGTCGTCCTGCTCAGGAGCCAACTGGCCGAGCAGAAGCGAGCGAACAACCTCCTGGCCGAAGCCGTCGAGTCGGTTCAGCAGGCGAAAGATGCCATTGGCCGCGTGGACAAGCGCGCGGCCTCGAACGCGCTGGAGCAGGCGGGAGCCAGACTTCGCGATGCGGCCAAGTTCGCAGGCGAGAAGGCAGGGCCGGCCCTCAAGTGGCTGGAGGATCAGGTCCGCGAAATGAAGGCGCGTTCTTCTGTGCCAAACGGAGGCGCTCAATGAAACTCAGCACAATCCGCAAGCTGGGCTGTGCCCTTGCTGCCGTCGGCTTGGTCGGGAGTTCGGGGTGCAAGAACACGAACTTCATTGGTACCAAGGAGGAGGTCCGGCTCGGGCGGGATGCAGCGGAGGAGATAGCCCGCCGGCACCGCGTCGTGACCGGTACGCCCGAAGCCCGACGGGTCGCTGAGATCGGCGCTCGCATCATCGAGCACAACGACAAGAGGCCGGGCGTGCCATACTCGTTCAAGGTGCTGGATCTGAAGGAGATCAACGCAGTATCGCTGCCGGGCGGACCCGTGTTTGTGTACCGCGGCCTGCTTGACCTGCTCGGCCGTGACGATGATGCCCTTGCCTGTGTCATCGGACATGAGGTTGGCCACATAGACGCGCGGCACAGCGCCAAGCAGATGAGCCAGCAACTGGCAGCGAATATCGGCATCCTGGTGCTGCTGAAGGGTCGGTCCGCACAGGATATCGGTTCGCTGACGACCAGCCTCATCAACCTGAGCTACAGTCGCTCCGATGAGTACGAGGCCGATCACCGGGGACTGTCGTACGCGCACAGGGCGGGTTACAAGGCGACCGGTCTCCTCACATTCTTCCAGAAGCTGCGCAAACTTGAGAAAGATAGGGAACAGGGCGTGGAGATACTCCGAACCCACCCGTTGACGACGGCACGCATGGACCGCGCCCGCAAGATCATCGAGAAGCAGGACTATCGCTTTGGCCGGTGATAGCCTTGCGCCTTCCGGAGGTTGGGTGGCGGCGCGTCGGGGACGCCGGCAGTGAAAACCGCTGCCATCGTCCCGGCATACAACGAAGAAGCCCGCGTTCAGAGGGTCCTCGATCCTTTGCGGCAATCGCAGGCCGTTGATGAGATCGTGGTCGTCAACGACGGCTCCACTGACGCCACTGCGGCGCGGGTCCTGGAAATCCCGGGTGTGTACCTGCTGAGCCTGCCGCGAAACCTTGGGAAGGGCGGCGCCATGGCAGCCGGAGCGAGGTTCACCGACGCGGATATCCTCCTCTTCCTCGACGCTGACCTGATGGGACTGAAGCCTGAACACGTTGATGCGCTCATCGAGCCGATCAAGTCAGGGCGTGCCCTGATGGCAGTGGGCCGCTTCCAGGGCGGCCGAAAGATGACCGACCTCTCCCAGCGTATCGCCCCATGCATCAGCGGCCAGCGAGCCATGGCCAGAGAGCTGTTCGAGCAAATCCCGGGTGTGGCTGCGGTACGTTACGGGGTCGAGATGCAGATCACGCGCTTCTGTCGGTATTACCGTGTTCCAACCGAGACGGTGACGCTTTCAGGGGTAACCCATCCCATGAAGGAAGAGAAGCTCGGTATGCTGCGCGGATGGGCATCGAGGGGGCGCATGTACGGCCAGATACTCAGGATCATGCTCGACCCGCGAGCGCCCGAGAGAAGCGTCGAGCGGACGCTGCGGCTTCTGCGGGGTCGGTCTTCAACGGGCATCGGCCAGCCGCCATTCAGGTTGCCTCAGTGGCTTTCGCGCCTGCAGTCCCAGCGGAAGTCGGGCCGGAGCCCGCGCGTTCGTCGCTGACCTGCGGACCTCGCCCCTTGATGCCTGACCTGGCCCGTCAGGCGAACAGAAGACCCGAGTGTCAGCAGGCTATGGCGTCTCTGCCGGTACCGTGTTGTCTCTGCGGAGCAGCGACGACGGCAGGCTCAGAGTGCAGTCGCCGATTACGCTCCAGAAGTATGCTCGCTTCCGCCCAATGCCATCCTGCGCCAGCGCGCTGTCGCGACTCTCTACGTCGAAGTAGTGCATCCATGCATCGCCGAACGTCGCGCCCTCGCCCATCCGTTTCCAGAACTCGCGCGGCTCATCGTAGAAGACCTTGCCGCGTCCGACAAGCGCCAGCCCGTCACAGAACATCATGAGCGCCTCGGCGATCTGCCACCGGCCATGGCTGAACGAGTTGAACGGCTCTCGGTCATAGTTGGCCGGCTGGATGCCCTCGCAGCCTGTATGCAGATAAAGGGCCGGCGCGCCGGAGAGCTTTCTGTTCTCGTAGAGGGTCCTCAACAACCCGTAGTTGACCCATCCGCCGAGGGGCTTCGGGTCCGGCACCAGTCTGGAGCCCTGCTTGGTCCACCACCACCAGCCGGGTCCCACCATTGTCTGGAACGCATCGAAGTCGGCAGGCGGTCCGAAGCCGAAGCCGGTTGGGCCTGCATGAGCCTTGATTGCGCGCGTAAGGGCAGGACGCATGAGCCATGCAGTGAAGTCGGCAATGGTTGCCCTGGGATTGGCCACGTCCATCTCGGGTGCTTGAGCATCGCGGAAGCCGGGTATCGCTGCTCGCATCTCCGCAACCGACGAACCCCACTCGGTTGTGATGGATGCGGGGCGGCAGCCGCGGGCGTCGGCTTCGGTTCTGTACCGGTGGTTGCGGAGGAAATACTCGATCAGGAGACGTCGTTCGAGGCGCTCGGAAGGCCTCCAGAGCCGCTCCGCCGATGGGACAAGGGTCTGATCGGCGAACTCAACGGCCTGGGGACGGCCTTGACCATCCAGGAGACCTTCGCCGCGGATGCCGCGGATCTCGGGGTTCGGCTCGAGCGCGACATGCCAGGCGTTAATCCGACCGACCGCGATCTCGGGCTGGGCCATCACGTTGACACGCCTCAGGTCTGATGGTGCGCACTCGGCGTTTCGCTCGCCGACAAAGCGGAACCTTCGCTTGCCGTCGGGCGCCGGGTACTCCTCCCACGCTCCGTCCTGCACGAGGATGAAGTCCTCATAGCGTTCCGCGGTGTACTGGAACTGAGACGTTATCTCGCCCTTCGGATCGTCCGGAAAGGCAGCCAACAGCCCGGCAAGCCGCGCAGGCATGCACGTGTATGCCTGATCCCAGTTGCCGTCCAGGTCGGCCAGCACGATGTCCGCGGGCGATGCGACGGGCTCGGCGATGCTGCGAACATGGGGGACCGCCTTCCATGTTGCCGCCGCTGTCGTGCCCGTGTGGAGCGTCAGGCCGTCCGTGCGCCTCCAATAGTACTGGCGGACCATGAATGCCGTCGGATGGTTGCCGACGAGGACAACGGCCTTGAGATCGGGCACGTTGGCGTACAGCCGCTTCAGCCATTCGCGGAGCGCCAGAACCGTTTCGCCGTCCTGATGTCGCTCCGATGCGTGGAGTTTCGCGACGGTGAGGCCAACCTGGTAACCGTCACGCGCGACGTCGGCGACGAAGGTGCGGATGCTTGGTTGGAGATCGGGAAGCTCTTTGCTGCCCCGCTCCCATAGTCGGCTCTCCACGACCACAACCGCGGCCCCGCGCCCGGAGCCGTCCTCGGAACGTACGAAACGCAGTGTCTCGATCTCGTTGATGCCGTCGCCGTTCCGGTCCAGCGGCGAGACGCTCGCGCATGCCGAGATCAGGGCTTTCCTGAACGTTCCATACGGGGTTCGGGCGGGTTCGGCCAGGAGTTCGGCGCTGAGCATTGCGACCGTGCAAAGCGTCCACCCTATGCATCTAATGGGGTTCACCGAGCAGCCAGCGCCTTTCTGATGCGGCGGATTCCCTCGACGATGTTCTCGTCTGAAGTGGCGAACGAGAGCCTTATGTACTCCTGAGGCTCAAGGCGACGGCCAAAGCACGTTCGAGGGAGTACGGCCACGCCGGCCTCCGTCAGCAGATAGTCGCAGAGCTGGTTGGCGTCGGCGAGACCGGCGGCGGCGCACGCTTCGGTGACGTTCGGAAACACATAGAACGCACCGCGCGGTTTGACGCACTTGACGCCCGGTATCTCGTTAAGGAGATCTGTGATCAGCGACGCACGACGACGGAATGCCGCTGCCATGGCTATGGACGGCTCCTGGGAGCTTTCGAGCGCACAGAGGGCAGCGCGCTGGGTCATCATCGCCGTGCACGAATGAAGGTTGGTCTCGATCCGGGAGAGCTGCACTGCCAGGTCGGGTCGGCAGACGGCGTAGCCGATCCGCCATCCGGTCATGGCATAGGTCTTGGAGAAGCCGTCAATGGCGACCGTGCGCGATGCCATGCCGGGCACGCTCAGTATGGACGCGAACGGGTGATCGAACACGATCTGCGAGTAGACCTCATCGGTGATGACCCACAGATCGTTCTCGATGGCAATGCGCGCTATCTGCTCCATATCGGAAGCCAGCAGCATCCCGCCGGTGGGGTTCTGGGGGCTGTTGAGCACGATCGCCCGGGTCCTGGGTGTGATCAGCCCGGCGAGGGCCTCGATATCGTAGGACCACTCGGATTCCTCGGTCAGTCGAGCGGGCACCGACACGGCTCCGATCCAATCGGCAACCGACTCGTAAATCGGGTACCCCGGCGACGGGTAGATGACTTCATCGCCGGGATTGACCAGGGCCATCATGGCCGAAAAGAGCATGGGCTTCGCACCGGGCGCGACGACCACATTTTCGGGCCCGACCGGTATCCCACGCGTTCGGCTGAAGTAGGCGGCGATCGCCTGGCGCAGCTCAGGCAACCCCTGCGAAGGACCATAGTGCGTGTAGTTCTCGTCAAGGGCGCGCTTGCATGCGGCCTTGATGTGGTCCGGCGTCTCGAAGTCCGGCTCGCCCAGGCCGAACGAAACGATGTCCGCCCCTTGTGCCCTGAGCGCATGCACGCGCGCGAGGACGTCAAAGGCCGTCTCTGTTCCGAGAATGTCCATGCGCCGGGCGAGCGTGAGGCGGCTTCCCTCCCATGTTGTCGTGGCTGCCGATGTCATGTGATCCGATTCCTCCTTGAACCGTACGTTGGGGTGTGCGTCACGACTCGTGACCTGGGCGGTCGAGGTCCATGCATCAACTGGGATTGTCAAGAGCCCCGACACGCTCGGGTTTTCGCTGTGGCGCCGATTGGGCGGCCGAACTCCCTTCGGCGTGCCTGCCATTCTTGTATGACGGAACGATCAGCGTGAGGTAGCGCATCATCGCGCATTCGTCGCCGCGTTGTGCCGCTGCGATCAGTGCGTCAATGTGTCCATCCATGTCCTCGACCGGCGGCGGCGACTGGGCAGCCATGAAAATGCGGGCATGCTTGGTCATAGAGGTGCCTTCCTCAGCGGTCAGAAGTTCCTCTTGAAGTTTCTCGCCGGGTCTCAGGCCGGTGATCGTGATCTGGATGTCCTGCTCCGGCACAAGCCCGGAGAGTCGGATCAGGCTGTGGGCCAGGTCCATGATGCGCACAGGCTCGCCCATGTCGAGCACGTAGATGGCGCCCTTGCCGCCCATCGCTCCGGCCTGGATGACAAGCTGGACAGCCTCCGGTATGGTCATGAAATACCGGGTAACGTCGGGATGTGTTACGGTTACGGGCCCGCCGCGCTCGATCTGTCGCCGCATGACGGGGACGACGCTGCCCCGGCTCCCAAGTACGTTGCCGAAGCGCACCGTGGCGAACTCCGTATCGCTCCGTTCACTCTCGGCCTGTATGACGCGTTCTGCGGCCCGTTTCGAGGCTCCCATGATGCTGGTGGGGTTGACGGCCTTGTCCGTCGAGATCATGACGAATCGGTGCACACCGGTCAAGGTGGCCGCGCGGGCGAGGTTGCGTGTGCCGAGAACGTTGTTGGTAATGGCCTCTTCGGGGTTCAGCTCCATGAGGGGCACATGCTTATGGGCAGCGGCGTGAAAGACGACGGTCGGACGTGTTTGACGCATCACTCTCAGGACGCGGTCGAAATCGCGGATGTCGGCTATCACCGCGCTGAGCCCGAAAGCCCGACGCCCGCCGTCCGTCATCCGCTTCATTTCCTCCTCGATCTCGAACACGGAGTTTTCGCCGTGGCCCATGAGGATCACGTGTTCCGGTCCGACGGTGGCGATCTGCCGCACCAGTTCCGATCCGATGGAGCCTCCGGCGCCGGTGATAAGCACACGAGCGCCTGCGAGATAGGCGGCAATCTCGTCAACGTCCACTTTGATCGGGGGCCGCTGGAGCAGGTCCTCGACCTGGACATCGCGGAGATTGGAGAACAGCTCGGAGTCGTCGAGCTCAAGGAAGCCCGGAGAAATCCGCAGACGCACGGGAATGCTCTCGAGCCTCCGGGTGATCTCGCGGATCTGAGCGCCTCGAGCGGCGGAGATCGCGATGATGGCCTCGTCAACCCTCTCGGCGGAGATGATGTCCGGGCCCTGCGACGACGTGCCGAGCACTGGGGCGCCCTGGATCAACTGGTTCTGCTTGTTTGGGTCGTCGTCGAGGAAACCGACGAGAACCAGGCCCTCATGTGCCCGCCTGCGGACTTCTCGCGCGAGCGCCGCTCCACGTCGCCCGGCTCCGATGATGAGGACACGCCTGCGTACCTTCGGCTTGCGGCCAAGGAAGCTCCCGCGAGCCTCATAGACGGTCCTGTAGGCGAAACGCGCCATGACGACGGCAAGGTAGTTGATGCAGGCATCAATGACCAGGACCGTGTTGGGCATCTTCGACCAATGGAGGAACCGGACGTAGACGAAGATGAGCAAGGTGCTGAATGCGGTGGCACGGGCGATCATGATGGCATCGTTGGATCCGGTATGCCGGACGGCGATGCGGTGGACGCCGAAGAAATGGAGGCTGAGCAGGCGGAGAGCCAGAACGAACGGAAGGAGCTGGATGAAGGCTTTGCTCCAAGCGGGTCCGAGGGGGAACTGGTCGGTGCGGAGGCCGAAGGCGACATAGAACGATGCGGTGCTGAGGGCCGCATCTGCGAGAAGGAGTCCCGTCCTGTATGCTATGAGTCTTAGCCGCGTTGACATTCGGTATCTCGAACACGAGCGAGCGCCTGCCATCGGCGAGAGCGGCAAAGGACGCAACATAACATCGTACCCTCAACACGCCGCCGATGAACAGCGCGGCGTCGGCATGACGCCTGAGGTTCCCATGCATACCCACCGGCCGATCGGGCTTGCACGAGGCGGTTCTGGAGGGTGCCGGTCAGGCTTGACGGAGGTTATTGCTCACGAGACGGCAGGACATCAGCATTTCATCGCGCGTCAATGTCCACCGCGACAGGCATCCCGGCTGTGAGCTGGACTGTGGTTCGCGAGCGGCCATAGCGGATCGTGACTGTGTTGCGCGCCGTCGAGCTGACCGTCAGTGAAGCAGTCTCCGGCGAGAGCGCCCGCACCGTTATCTGGACACGTTCGTCCGGGCACTCGACACGGATCGGGAACGGCTTCAGTTCCGCGCCGGGTTCGGCCACAACAAAGGTGCACGGATACAGCAACTGCTCGGCCCTGACGGCGGCTGCATAGGCTTTCCTTGGTCTGAGCGCTTTGCGGTGGGCTTTCGCCTGGTCAAGCCACTCCATTGCATACCGATTCGCGCTGTCGCCGACGCTCTTGCGGCCGACCGCCTCGATGATATCGTCGGCGTCCTGCCAATCTGCAACGGCCATGCTGCGCCAACGCTCGCAGCGAAGGTCAGTGCCGACGGCTATGGCCGCCTGGCCGTCATCGGCTTTCGCCACCAGCCAGTCGGAGTTCTCCGGAACGACGACTGTAACGGCGTACCGGGAGCCGGGCGTTTGATGGAACATCACCGGGAGCGCCGCCGTGACCGTCAGCCTGGGCGATGCGCTCCCTGCTTGTGTCGGCGCACTCATCACCACGGTAGCGGTCCGCTCCGGCTTGATGTCGAGCGCTCGAATCGAGAAGCGGATCCCGGCATGCGATGCCGCCTGCCGTGGCGCAGGCGTCTGCGCACTGGGAGCGGCCGGCTCGCGGATGGCCGTTTCCCTCCGCACGAGACTGCATGTAATCATGTTGATGCCGAATGCCGCCGGTCCGGCCGTATAGGTGCGCTCACCGGAGGCTGTCCCTGCTCCGGAGGCCGATGGCGGCCACGCCGTGGAACTGGGCGTGCGCACGCTTGAGCCGAACTGCGCCAGAAGCTCCCGAACGTTCTGCCTGTGATGCCAGTTGTACAGGGTGGCGAAGCGGGCTCCGTGCGCGTATGCCGCCTGCAGGCAGGCAACCAACTGCCCATCGTCAGCGCCGGTGCATTCCAGATTCGGCAATGCGATGCGCCCGCGCTCTCGCTGCTTGATGAGCCATGGCAGCATGGCCGATCCGGACCAATACTCGCCCCCACTTCGGCCCTCACGGACGTATCCGACTTCCAGGCCCGGACGGAGGGGATTGACGCCGCGCATCGGGAACATGGGCATCGCGTAGGGTTCGGTATAGACGTTGCGGCGGATGAGGTCGTCTGCCATGCCGACGCGTTCGCCGTACAGCCGGATGGGATCCGGCGGGAGCGACGACATGATCCAGTCAACGATGGTCTGCTGCCATCGCGACAGGTTCTGATGAAGCCACCAGCGCTCGTTGCGGTCGAGACCGTCGCGCGGGTCGAGGTTGATTCGGTCGGCCATGGCAGCGGCAACCACGAACGGGTTGAAATCGGCGAGCAGCGCCTTGCGCGGTTTGCCGCCATTGGCCTGTGTGTAGGCGGAGTCGTCGACTCCCTTAGCCCAGTAGACCGTCTCGTCGCCCGTGGAGAGCTCGCCCGGCAGAAGACGAGGGACACCCCACCGTGCCAATCGCTCGCGAACGGTCAGCCACGAGAAATAGAACTGCCGCAGGGATGTTCGTCTGTACTGGTTGAGGCGAGGATGGTTGAACGTCAGCCACGGGGTGTTGCCCCATCGGTTCGGTATCGAAAGCCCGTACCGAATATCGTACCGATCGCCGAGCAGCGGCTTCAGGCCAGGGTCGTCGGTCTGGTCGTCCTCGTCCCAGGTGATCTGCTGATACGGCACGTCGCTGAAGGTGCCGCCCGCGCCGTCAGGCACTCCCGCCGGAATGCCTGCCCAGTGCATCTGTGGGGCGATGCGTACAGGGAAGCGCAAGGCATACGCCATGTCGGCGATGGCGGCGACGGCCTTGGAATGCTCGGCGACGTTCGCCTTTGCGAGGTTGTAGAGGACGGCTGCGCTCGGCACGAAGTACGGATCATCGGGGATCAAGCTGCGGATGCGATTCACCTCGTCGGCAGTGATCGTGAAACCGTGACCCAATGAAGTCAGCAGAGACACACCCATTCGGTATTCACGTTCGAGCGCGGGATCGGAACCCGGATCGGGAGGTCGGCGAAACGAGCGAACGTGGGTCAGGACGATGGGGAAGGTGTTGCGCCAGCCCGCCCGGATCCGCAGCATCGCCGACCGTTTGGCTGCGTCCGTCTCCACAAAGCACGTGCGGCCGGCTCCGGCTCCCGGGTCCGCCTCGGTGCAGACGGCTGTCTCGACGCCCTCGACGTCAACAGACCATGTCTGGGCCTTACCATGGTTCATCGGGGCTGTCGCAAAACGGATCGCGAATGTGGTCGCCTCGGGAGCGGCCGTGGCGAGGCGGACGTAGACCACTCCGCCCGGCTGAAGGGCCACACCGTTGAGCGGCTCGCGCAGTTGGCCGAAAACGGCGAACCCGCGCGTCGGCTGAGACCGGACAAGGCGTGCGTCGTGGGCGCGCATGTCGGCGTCATCGAACAGGTTCACGGCGTCAATCGCGTCGGTCGTTGCGCGCGCCGATGGCCGCATGTCCGAGCCCGGACCGAGGGTCTGCGCTTGCGGAGGCGCCCCCGTCGGCCGGGCCGGCGCAACAAGCGCGGCTATGAGCAGAAGCGCCGCGTAACTGGTTCTATAGCGCACCCAACCACCGGCTAGCGGGTCGGAACGGCCTGCGGTTTCGTCGTGCCGCGAGGCGTGAACGGAGCGCGGGTGACCAGCAGCGTGTCAACGGCAAGGGCGTAGGCATTGGTGGCTGCGGCTTGGTCAGTGACCCTGAGGGTGAATGTGTGACTGCCCGGTTTGAGCGGCACCCGGCCCAGGTTCAACCACACGAACCGGTCGTTCAAATAGGTTGCACCGACGACAGAGGAGTTCTCCGACATGTGTGTCTCGCCTGCGTCAACAATCCATGCGAAGGGCGATGTCGCTGCCGACGGAGGCGAACATGCGAGCCATACGTCATAGGTGTCATCGGCGGGCGCGCGGAACTCGAGTTGGAGCGAGTAGCCGTCGCGAGGAGGTGCAGCGGTGCCGTTGAGGGACAGGTACATCTGTCCCGAGGCGCCCGGGTCGGTCACGACCTCGGTAAAGGTCTGCGTTGCGGCGTACTCGGCCTCGCGCCATGAGTAGGGCTGCATCATTTCCACGAGGCCTGCCAGAGCCTGACTGCACATGAGGAAGGCCGTGCCCATGTCCTTGTGTCGGTACCGAGCTTCCGCCGTATCGAGGCGATAGCGGAAGTCCTGAGCGGGGAGCTTCTGGGCCTGGGCTTCAGCGACCATCACTCGCAGTTCCTTCAGGGCATCCTCGACAGCTTCCATCGGGAACACGTCCTGGCCGCCCGTACGGATCACCACAGGCGTGGGACCGATCACGAGGCGTGCGATGCGGCCCTTGACATCGGTCTTGATCTCGATGGGCTGTCCGTCGGGCTCAAAGGCCTGAACTTTGCGAGGATCGGCGACATGAAGCCGGGTATCGCGTGGACCTTTCAGCGACCAGAGCACCAGACTGTCGCCTTCTGGGAGTTTGATCGTGTAGCCCGCGAAGGATGCGCCGAAGTCGAGTGCGCGTCCGGGCGCGAGCGACGGAACCCACCAGACGCCTCCCGTCCCGATGCGCCCTCCGGTGACGAGACCTGCGGCTGCGCTGGGGTACGGAAGGACACGAGGGGAGGCGCCGGGACCGATGCCGGTCGCAACGCGCTTGGCGTAATCCGCAAGCCACCCCAGAACGGGCGCCGCTGCTGAGGGCGACTCCGTGGTCCGGATGAACATCCCTCGCGCTCCAACGGCTCGCAGACGGTCGAGATCGGCGATGAGCGCGTCCCTGGTGGTGTACGGGTCGGCCGCTTCGGGCGCAGTTGCGCCCTCACCCACGTTGATGAGGAACCAGAGCGGCTTGGTGGTGTCGGCAATCCGGCTCAGAGCCGCTTCGACGGTTCCCATACGCATGCCGACACCCTGCCCCGATACGGGAGCCGCCAGGCCGTCCCATCCGCCTGGTGAAGTCGGGGAGGCGAAAACCCTGTGCATGCCCGTGTGGGTATAGACGACGGGTACGCCGGCAATCTCGCGCTTGAGAAAGTCCGCCATCGCGGCCATCGCGTAGCTGAGCGACGCATCACGGCACTCATGGAGATCGGCCCAGAACTTGGACTCACCGCCACCGATCTGGTACCGCTTACCGTCGGCGACATCCAGCAGGAACGGCACACCTTTGGAGCGGGACCAGAGCGGCACGAGGCCTGACGCGGCGCGATGGTCACGGATTTCGCGATCCATCAGCGCCCACGCGGTTGCCAGCGATCCGATGGATGGGTACTTCCGGGCGAGGAACGCCTCCCACTCCAGACGGAACGACGGCGAGTCGGGCACGAAACGGTCGGCGTCGCCCTCCGGAGAGATGGGCGGGCCGAGCGGATCGAGGAAGAAACGAAGGCCTGGGCCGAACTTCACCTGTCCGAGAGTCAGGAGCAAACGATCGCGGTACCTATCGAATCCGGTCCAGACGTCCGGTATCGTGCCTGAGCGAGGAGACCGCAGCGTTCCCCTGGGATAGAGGATCGCCACCGATCCATCGGAGACGCGCGCAGTGGCGGTCGTGGCGACCCGACCGTTGCGGATGGGGATACGACCCTCCATCATGATTTGTGTGCCGTCCCGTGCATCCACAACGACGAACCATGCGTGGTCGGCATTGGGGGCATCCCAGGCGATATCCATGCCATCGTGCACTCCGGGGATACGGAAGGCCGACGGGTTGACCAGTATGCCGGTCAGATCGGTCTCAATGCCGGCGCCGAATGATATCCCGTACCGGAGACCGTGCTCCTCAAGGAGGTCTATCATGCGTTGCCATGCCGCTGCAGGAGGTGTCGCGGCGCTGACGACGGGATTCACGATCACATCGGTTACACCCGAGTCCTTGAGCGCCTTCAACGCAGCCGCATCGCGGGTCACGTTTTCGTCCGTCGCGCCGCGGGCGAGGCAACTCGGGGTGAACCAGACGCCGATCGGGGCGTAGGGTTGGCCGTCCCAGGTCAGAACGCGGCTGGAGGTGACGCTCCACGTGTGCGGGGTGTTGGCCCGGTCGGTGAACGAACCTGCGGGCACCGTCGCTTGAACGGGTGCCAGCAGCGCGATGGCCGCGAGGACGCTGCGTATCGGTTCGATCATGTGCGGCCAGAGCCTGCCGACGGCAGCGGGATCGGTCGGTTCAAGTCACCCTCCACTTTCATCCTTCATCCTTCATCCTTCGCCCTTCATCCTTCGTCC
>DYKI01000099.1:0-5945 GCA_020722705.1 Chthonomonas calidirosea
AGGATGGCGCGCAACTGACGCCCCAGGCTAACTTCCGTCGCCGCTTCGCGGCTTGAAGGATGGCGCCGAGGTGAAGTGGGACGACAAGACCGGGCGCGGCGTGGTGATGTACCGCGGAAAGACCCTCGAGCTGACCGCGTGCATGAGCAACGCGAAACTGGGCGGGAAGAGACTCGATCTCGGATCCGCCGTCACGGTCAGTCCCGCGGGTCCCATCGTCCCGCTTCGCAAGGTGGCCGAGGCGCTGGGGATGAAGGTCAAGGCCACGAAGACGACCATCGAGATAGGGCAAGGACGACGATTGACGGAATGGAATCGTATGGGGCCCCCCCTTTGTGGAGCGGCCCCATAGGACATGGTGGAGGTGCGGGGACTCGAACCCCGGTCCCCGGAGACCCTTGCCCGGCCTCTACGAGCGTAGTCTACGTTTTGATCTCGCACCCATGGCTCCCGTAGACGGGATCCGCGAGCGCCGTTCCGTCTTGGATGTCCCGCTGTCAGGCGGCGGACGGGCCTTAGGCGGTCAGTCGGCATGGGTGACGCTCAGACCCCCTCCGGCCGACAGGGAGAGGCTGAACGCGCGGCCTACTTAGGCCGCGTACGCGTACTGTGAAGTGTTCGCGTTTATTGTTTGCCGCTTTTAACGAGGCCTGCGGCACCTCGGCTCGCCACCAGGGTCGGCATCGTCCAGGTCAACACCAATCACCCCCGTGCTGCAACATTATACGACACAGAGGCTCATTTGGTTGCATCCGGCGCTGCCGCTCGACCGAGACCGCTTTGACGGCCGGCGCCCGGACCCCGCTACCTCCGCCTCATGTAGGGCAGCGCCCAGGGCTTGCGGTAGCCGACGCCGACCAGTCGGTCGGCTTTCCGATCGTTGACGACGCGCTCGTTTCGGGCATCCCAGATGACTTTGACGTTGGAACGCAGGGCGACGTTGCCCAGATGCGCGACGGTGGAGACGAAGTGCGCGTACTCGAGGCGCTCCACCGGCTGTTGGCGCGTCCGCATGCAGTCGAGGAAGTTGCGCACGTGGGCGGGTCTGGCATCGGGGCTGCCGCCGTGTTTCGAGGAAGCGAGCGTCTGCTTCTTGGGCTCGCCGATGATCTCCCAACCCGCATCGTTGAGGATGAGGGTGCCCTCGGTCCCGCTGAACCATATGCCCCAGGGCCGGTCGTTCATGCCCACCCCGCACTGCACCTGGTGCTCCCAGATGAGCGCGTACCCGGGGAAGTCATAGACCGCGATCTGCGTGTCGGGCGTCTCGGAGTTGTCATCGAGCACATACTTGCCGCCTGAGCTGGTGACCGATTTGGGCGGATCGTCGCCCATGGCCCAGAGGACGATGTTGATCAGGTGGACGCCCCAGTCGGTCATGAGCCCGCCCGCGTAGTCCCAGAACCAGCGAAACTGGAAGTGGAACCGGTTGGGGTTGAAGGGGCGCTTCGGGGCAGGCCCGAGCCACATGTCGTAGTCCACGTAGGGAGGCGGATCGCCATCCGGCGGGTTGCCGATCGCGCCGAGCCAGTCATGATAGGCCCAGCACCGCACGAATCGGATCTTGCCCAGCTTGCCCGATCGCACAAACTCAACCGCCTCGCGGTAGTGCCGGCCGCTGCGCCACTGGGTGCCCATCTGAACCACGCGGGAATGGCGTCTGGCGGCCTCAAGCATGGCGCGCCCTTCGGCGATGCTCTTTGCCAGGGGCTTTTCGACGTAGACGTCCTTTCCCGCCTGACAGGCAAGAACGGTGGGCAAGGCGTGCCAGTGATCGGGCGTCGCCACGATGACGGCATCCAGGTCCTTGCGCTCGATCACCCGGCGGAAGTCGCGCACCATGTCGGGCTTGGTCTCGCGGATATCCTCGACGAGCGCCTGCGCCCTGGCTGCCTGACGATCGTCCACGTCGCAGACGATCGGGCAGTCCACCTCGGGATTGGCAAGGAACGTCTGCAGATCGCCCCGTCCCATGCCGCCGCTGCCGATCAGACCGATGCGTATGCGGTCATTGGGTCCAACACGCCGCCGCGTCCGAACGCTTGCCGTCGCGTTCGCTCCGGCCGCCATCGCCCCGGCCGCCACTGCCGATGCTACGAAAGCTCGCCGAGAAACCTCGCTCATAGGACACCCTCCTCGCGCAATGGATAAGCGTTCGGCATGGACCGTGCGGTTACCTGCTGCCCGGCACGAACCCTGGCATCACACGCCGAGCGTGCCCGCGCCGCCACGGGGTGCGAGGAACTGCCGCCGTCCTACTTCACCGCCGGGGCTGAGCGCGCGCGGTCGGCTTCGAGGCGTTCCCGAGGGGTGCGGGCCTCGGGCGGATAGAGCTTGGCCTCGTGCTCGAGGATCGTCTCGATGGGCCATCGAAACCTGAGCACGCGTGCGGGGCAGCCGACGACGATGGCGTAGCGCGGCACATCCGATGTCACGACGGCGCCGGCCCCGATGACGGATCCGCGGCCAACGGTGACGCCGCGCAGGATGATGGCCCGGGCGCCGACCCAGATGTCGTCTTCAAAGACAACCCCGAGGTCGTCGCCGGGGCGTTTTTCGTGCACGGAAGCCATCGGCAAGCCGACGGTCTCCATGTTGTGGCCGCCGCCGATCACCATCACCTCAGGTCCGAAGATGACGTTGCTGCCGATCCTGATCTCGGAGAGCGCGGCGATCATGGTCGCGCCCATGCCGAGGTTCACATTGTCGCCCACCGAGATGGTGCCGTATGTATAGACACCACGGGGATCGAAACGGAACCTGCGTCCGTGCGACCGGAACAGGGGCATGAGCCAGAGCATGTGAAGGCGCCGCACCACCTTGCCAATCAGCAGCGTCATTGCCGCGAGCATCCTCATCGCCGCACGTCTCCCATAGCGTCAACCCTCCTCCGGCCAGTAGACGGGCTCGGCCCGCTTCCTTGCCGCACTCGCCTCGATCAGCCGCCGATAGGCGCCCATGATGGGCACGGGATCGAAGAGCCTTTCGGCACGGGCGCGGGCGAGTCGCCCCATCTCCGCCAGGGCGCCGTCGTCCTGCTCGGCCAGCCAGACGATCTCCGCCGCCATGCTTCGCGCGTCGGTCGGATCGAAGAGCGCTCCGGTGCGCCTGTGCTTCACGAGAACCGCCGCGTCGGATACGTTGCTCGATGCGACGGGACGCCCGCACGCCATCCCCTCGCACACAACGTTGGGAAGCCCCTCGATGAGTGACGGCAACGCGACGACATGCGCCTCCGCATAGCGGCTCGCGATGTCGCCGCACGCGTCATGAAGCCGAACGCGGTCCTGCAGGCCATATCGGGCCACGAGGCCCTCCGACCGGGCACGCACATCGTGACCTCGCCCCCTGGAGGCGCCGCCCCCATACCAGTCGGTGACCACATTGGCGCCACTCTGCCGGCAGGCCACGTTCATCGCCTCTATCCATCCCGCAGGGTTCTTGAGTGTCTGATAGCTTGCGGCAACCACGAAGCGCAGCGGGCCACCGGCGCGAGGGGGGACAGGCGTCGGTCGAAACGCGTCGAGGTCAACCGCATTGTAGACCGTCGAGACCCGACCCCGCAGGGCGGGCACGCTCGCCTCGATGAGCCTTCTGTTGGCGTGCGAGTTGGTCACGACCGCGTCGGCCGTCCGATGAAGGGCGCGCATGAGGCGCGTCTTCGGAGATTCGGCCCCCGGAGCCGTCGAACGCTCGCCGACGACGAGGCCCCATCGCCTGCCGAGCAGGCCGGCCAGCTCCGCATAGAAACAGGGCATTGGGAGGAAGGCAAGGACGACGTCGGGGCGGACCGTGGCGATCACCCGCCGTATCGCCCGAACCCTGCGCAGTCCGCCATCGCCGGCGGCCACATGCCGGGGTATGCCGGCTCGGTCCAACTGCTCGGCGAAGAAGCCGCCATCATGGTAGGTCAGCATGGCGACATCGAGCCCCGCACCCTTGAGGAGCGTCGCAAGGCGGCAGAGCTGCCGCTGGGCGCCGCCGCCGCCGAGGTTGTCAATGAAACAGAGCAGTCGCATCGCCAGGTCATGGATGGGACACAATGCCGCCCGGCATCGCGCCCTGAGGAGCCTACATGGTACCCGCCGCCCCCTCGAGCCGCGCATCGGGTATCATAGCGCGGCTTGGCGCGTGAACAAGCGTCGGCGTGATCGGGAGTGAGAGCGTTGGAGTCAGGCATGCGGAGGTTTCTGGAGGCGGCGCAAGCCCACGGCATGTGGAGCACTGCGTCGCGCCTCCGCTCCTACGGAAGCTATCTCTATCAGGATGTGCCGCTTAAGGGCGCGAGGCTGCTCGATATCGGCGGCGGATCGGGAGTGTTCAGCCTGTATGCGGCGGCGGCAGGCGCGTCGCGCGTGCTCTGTTTGGAGCCCGAGGCCGCGGGATCGGTGAAGGGCAAACGCGAGACCTTCGAGCGCGTCGCCCAGGCGAGCGGCGCGTTGCCCGTCGAGATGAGGGGACTCACGCTTCAGGAGTACGATCCGGGCGACGAGCGGTTCGACATCGTCATGTTGCACAACTCCATCAACCATCTCGACGAGGAAGCCTGCATCAACCTCCGCAAGCGCGCCGATGCCCGACAAACCTACGCCCGGCTCTTCGGCACCATCGCTGACTTGATCGTGCCCGGCGGACACCTGCTGTTGACCGACTGCACGTCGGACAACCTCTGGCCCAGGCTGGGGCTCAAGAACCCGGTCGCGCCCTGGATCGAGTGGCACAAACATCAGCCGCCTGAGATATGGCGAGCCCTGGGTGAACAGGTCGGGCTGCGCCACTGCTGCATGCAGTGGACTTCGCTGACATCACTGGGCGCGGCAGGCCGAGTGTTGCTGGGAAACCGGCTTGGCGCCTACCTGACCATCGGGGCGTTCCGCCTTCACATGCGGAAACCGGACGCCGCCGGCTGAGTCTGCGCTCGCATCGGCAGACAACAACCCCACGTCACGCGGCGGGGATGAGGGGCCATCCGGCCTCTTCGCGCTGCTTCAGGTATTCGACGCAGCACCGGCGCGAAAGCGTGCGCACGCGGTTGATGAATGATGCCCTCTCGGTGACCGAGATGCTCCCGCGCGCGTCGAGCAGGTTGAAGAGGTGGGAGCACTTCAGGGCGAGGTCGAACGCGGGGTAGACGAGACCCTTGGCGACGAGCCGGGCGCTTTCGGCCTCGTGCATGTCAAACTGGGTGAACAGGCCCGGAACGTCGGCCTCCTCGAAGTTGTAGACGCAGTGCTGCCGCTCGAAGTCCTTCTCGCACTGGCCATAGGTGATGCCGTGCCCATACTCCATGTCCCAGACGTTGTCCACGCCCTGGAGCATGCACGTCAGCCGCTCGCATCCGTAGGTCAGCTCGCCCGAGACCGACTTCAGCTCGACGCCGCCCATCTGCTGGAAGAACGTGAACTGGGTGATCTCGGTGCCGTCGAGCCACACCTCCCAGCCGACGCCCTGGGCGCCGAGGGTCGGGGCTTCCCAATCGTCTTCGACGAACCGGATGTCGTGCTCCTCGGGCTTGATGCCGAGCTCGCGGAGACTGTCGAGATAGAGGTCCACGATGTTTTCGGGCGAGGGCTTGAGGATCACCTGGTACTGCATGAACCTTTGCATGCGGATGGGGTTCATGGCGTAGCGGCCATCGGCCGGACGCCGCGACGGCTGGGCATAGGCCACATTCCACGGCTCCGGCCCGAGCGCGCGAAGCGTCGTCATAGGAGCATTCGTTCCCGCCCCGACCTCGACATCGTACGGCTGGAGCACAAGACATCCCCTGTCGGCCCAGAACCGCTCCAGCGTGATAAGAAGATCCTGAAACGTCATGTGGCGTGATTCCTCCCTCTCCCAGCACGACCCTTGCTCCAGTGCATCCAATGATGGACCGGAGGAAAGATGGTACCTCCTTTGGGTTGGTGTGGATCGGACGGATCGGATGGATCGGACGGATCGGA
>DYKI01000099.1:6045-12620 GCA_020722705.1 Chthonomonas calidirosea
GGATCGGATGGATCGGACGGATCGGACGGGTCCGACAGGTCCGGGGCGGCCGCTCAGGCCAACCCGGCAATACCGTTCAATGGCTGCGGTTCCATCGTGGCCAATCCGCCGTCCGCCTTGCCGCCGGCGAGTGCTCAGCGCGAGGCGGCGTCTATGAGTCCGGCCAGGGTGACAGGGCCGACGTGGGTCAGGTCGGGCACGACCAGGTCCGCGGCCTTGAGCTTATCGGCTGGATGGGTCGTCGTTACGGCCAGGCACTTCATGCCGGCGGCTTTGGCGGCCTGAACTCCGACTACGGCATCCTCGATCACGGCGCACCGGCGGGCATCCACGCCGAGCTTGCCTGCGGCCTTGAGGAATACCTCGGGATGCGGCTTGCCGTGGGTCACGTCATCCGAGCAGACGATCGCCTCGAAGAACTCGCGGATGCAGAGCGCGTCCAGAACGACGCGGATGTTCGACATGGGGGTCGAGGAGCCGAGTGCGACTCGAAAGCCGGCATCGGCCACGGCGGCGACGAGTTCCGTTGCGCCGGGCAGAGCCCTGATCCTTCCTGCCGCAAGGTCCCTGTACACCTCTTCCTTGCGCTCGGACAGCTCGGCTATCTCGTCATCGGCCAGCTCGCGATGCAGCAGCATGGGCAGAATCTGCCGGTTGGGCATGCCGAACGTTCGCCAGAAGAGCTCGTCCGTCATATCGAAGCCCCGCTCGCGACCGACGACACGCCAGCTTTCCCGATGGAACTCCGAAGAGTCCACCAGAACCCCATCCAGATCGAAGATCACCGCCCGTTCCAAGTCATCGCTCCTCCTTGCGAGTCACATTGTGGCACGCCGCCGTCCTCACACTCGGGTTTGCCGCTCGCCACGGCCTGCCAATGCCCCCGTCACGGCTTCCACTCCAGGACCTGTCCGGCGCTGAGGAGGCGCTCCCGCAACTCCGGATAGGGAACATCCTGGATGGCAGCATTCCCGTCCATGGCCATGTGCGCAGCGATGGCTGCCGACTGGCCCAGCAGCATGAACACCGGCTCCATCCGCGCCGATCCGTAGGCGATATGGGACGAGGAGAGGCACACGGGCACGAGAAGATTGGCGCACTGTCCGCGCTTGGGGACGATGGAGCGATAGGAGATCGGGTACGGCGGGAATCCCCCGACCTGGACGTCGCCCTCATTCATGACCCGACCATCAACCACGTAGCGGCGGCAGTTGTGGGAGTCCATGCCGTAGCTTCCAAGCCCGACCGAGTCGGGAGCCTTGACCTTGCCACGGCAGTCGTTCTCGGTGATGACGTAGTCGGAGACCATCCGCCGGGCTTCTCGAACGTAGAGTTGGTGCGGCCATCCGCCGGTGTCGGTGTACTCGTCCCTGCAGAGGCCCCATTCGGCCATGCGGCTGCGCACGTCATCGGGCACCGCCGGGTCGTTGGCCATGAACCAGAACCAGCCGGCCACATAGCGGACGTGGTTTTGGAAGATGCGCTCCCGCTCGGCGTACGACGCGACAGGCCAGCGGTAGTTGGCGCCGATGTAGTCGGTGGAGGTTGCGCCGCTGTTGTTCTTGTCCACCTTTTCGCCGCGAATCGGGTCGAACTTGCCGAAAGCCCCCTTCCATCCTGCGGCGAGGTAGCGTGCGGTCAGGACATACTCCTGGGGGTCGTAGCCGTCGGGTTTGGGAAACGGGATACGGTTCTCGGGCTTGCGGGTCAGGATCAGCCGGAAGTTATAGGCCTGGATGCGCCGGTCGCCGGTGCCGGCCCTCTCCCGAGCGTGCGGCTCGATCCACGGCAGCAGGCCGCTCGACGGGTCGCCTTCGCGGATGTAGGGACTGACGGGCAGCTCGAACTGGTGCTGCTTCATGTACTGAATGCCGTTGATGGTCTCGCCGTACTTGCGGTTGCTCTCGCGGCCAAAGGTGCAGGAGACGCGAGCGCGGGCCATCAGGTCGCCTTCGTACGTTGCGTCCACGAACATCCGGGCCGAAACCGTGAGGCCGCTCTCGGTGGTTAACGATCGGATGCGTCCGTCATGCATGCGTACGGACTGCATGTACTCGCGCGGATAGATGACGACGCCGGCTTCTGCGGCCATCTCGTTCAGCACGGCGTCGGCGACCTTGGGCTCGAACGTCCACTCCTCCGGCACGCCGTACTTCGCGCCGCATCGGCGATAGAACTCGCGGGCGATGCCGCCGATGGCGCGCTTGTTGCCGAAGTCGGTCCAGCTCAGACCTCCGGTCGTCATGCCGCCGATATGGGTCGCTGGATTGATCACAACGACTGTGCGGCCCAGACGGGCGAGCTGGACGGCGCAGACGATGCCCGAGGCCGTTCCGCCGTAGACGCACGCATCCACGCGGACGGCCCGGCGGACGATGGCTGTCGGCGGATGATGGTAACGAAGTTCCGGGTGAAGCGCCGGAGCGGCAGGGGCTATGGGCATCGCAGTCTCCTCTTGTTCTCTGACTGATGGGCGATCGGGAACGGCCGGCGCGGCATGCCTGCCGTGACGCATCTCAGTGCATCTCCGTGTCGCACGTTCCGATCCCCGGTCGGTAGAAGCTGAAGCGCACATTCGGATGGTTGGCGAGGAGAGACATCGGGACCGCCGAGTCCGCGATGCCCTTCGAGATCATGAGCGCGGTCAGCCGCTGGCCGAAGGGGTTGTCGTGGGTGCCGGCATGCCAGATGGACACGCACTCGGCCATCCATGTCTGCCTGGGGCCGACCGAAATGGCGTGCGTCGGGACGAGCGCCAGTTGGCCGCCGCCGGACGTGCGTGCGTTCTGGATGAGCGTCAGAGGATGCAGCTCGACAACCCGTGTGCCGAGCTTGCCGTACTCCTCAGGGCTGGGCGGCGCGTCCTGCCATGGGCCCTGTCGGCGCACGGGATCGTTGAAGGCCCAGTGCTTAACTTCGCCCTGCCCACCCTGCATCACAGCGCATCGAACGCCGTGCCACGACGCCTCATAGGCCGACGGATCGGCCTTGGGGAAGTGCAGGTTGGCATCGGGCATGACGAGTTCGGGGCGGATGCGGCTGAAGCACAGCTCGCGATCGGCCCTCTCGAACGAGAGAGGGTGATCGGTGGGCACTTCGCGGCCGTCCATGTACCACTCGTCCATGCCCCAGAAGTGGGCATTGTGGAGCTTCATGTCGAGGTCGTTGACGAGCCGGGCGACGAGTGGAAGCTGCTCGGTCGGTCCGATCGGTCCGCATATGCCCACCGGATTGTCGGGCGTCGCCTGTCGCCATGCCTTGATGTACTCAAGCGCTTCGGCGAGATAGAACTCCTCGAGCGTGTCGTAGATGGTGACGGTGAAGCCGGGCCGACTGAGGGCCTGGATATCCTCAACGCTGAGGCGAGCGGCATCGGCCAGCAGCTCCGGTTCGAGTGTCGTGTAGTCCCACCATTCGGGGGCGATCTTGCTTATCGGTCTTGACATGGTTTCCTCCTGAAGCAGGGCTCGGGGGTCCCTAACCGTCACGCAACGATGGACCGGATGGACCCGATGGATGGGCACGCGAGCTAACGTGCGTCGGTCTTCATCTCCTTGAAGAAGAGCCACCCGGCCAGTTCGCGCTGGTCGCCGAAATGGGGCGAGTCGGTGCATTCGCTCTGCCCAGGCGGCAGGATGCTCACCCCACGGACGTTCGGCTTGCCGCACTCGACGATCTGGATATAGGTGCCGCGATCCGTGGACGGGATCGGCGGCAATGGGCTGAAGTTGATGTTGCCGCGGGTATGCCGCCAGAGCGCCATCTCGGGACCACGCTCCTTCATGAGCTTGGCGACCGCGCGATTCAGGGCCTGGATCATCACCGCATTGGGATGGCGGCCCTTCAAGTGATCGTACTGGACCGGCACCGACGACCGCCTATCCTTGAGGACGTGGACGATCAGGCTCGGCTGGGTAGCCAGGTTGAACATGCCCTGCCCCTGCAGCTTGATGAAACCGAAGGTCTTGCCGAACAGGTCCTCCCGGACCTCCTGAAGCCAGGCGTCGAAGATGGTCTTGGCGACGCTGCCCTCGACCGCATGACCATTCCAGTGAAGGAGCAAGTCGGCAGCCTTGCGGGCCTCGGGGGTGGTCTGGGCCCCCGGCAGGGCAATGCGTTGAACGAGCGCCGAACGGAGCATCGGCAAGAGCACGTGGGCGTTGTAGTCGTAGGTGCCGATGTCCACGATCACATCGCGCAGGTCCTGCGTGCCGATGGCCGGCCTGGCGGCAAGCAGTTGGGCGATGCGGCCATTGTGGAAGACCTCGCCCCATACGGGGGTGTCGCCGTTGTCCCACCATATGGCCGGCTTGTTGTTCCAGTTGGCGACGAAGCCCTGCTTCGGGTTGATGATGTGCGGCATCTGGTCGAACGGCACGAAACCACGCCATTCGTGATCACCTTCGCCGGGCGTCGGCAATCGGGGGTCAATGCCCGGCGCTCGGATTGGGCTCAGGCCGCAGAACCAGTAACCGATGTCGCCGTCCTGCGTGGCGCAGAACCAGTTATGCGAAGTCGGTATCAGCGAGCAGGCCTTGCCGAAGTCGGCGACCGTCCTGGCGCGGGCCATGGCTCCGATGGCCGAGAACGTCTCCAGCTCCTTGTCCCAATACGAGGACATGCGCGAGTAGGCCTTGCGCCCCTTTTCGTCCACCTGCACGACCGGTCCGTGCACGGTTCGATAGCACGTGAGCTGCACCGGCTCGCCGCCCCGGACGAGGATCGTCTCGGTCCGTTCGTCCATTGTGCGCCACTGGCCCTTGTAGCGATACTGCTTGCTGTCCGTAGGGTGGAGGGTCTCGACGAAGATGTCCGTCTGGTCGTTGACGCCGGTTGTGGTGCTCCATGCGAGGTGCGCGTTGTGGCCGATCAGCACTCCCGGAATGCCCGGGAAGCCCATGCCGATCACGCTCACGTCGTCGGTCTTGAGATGGACCTCGTGGGCGATCTGGGGCGTCCGGAAGCCCATCTGCGGCCCGCCGACGAGCATGGCGTTGCCCGTGGCCGAGCGCGACGCGGAGACAGCCATGCAGTAGGAGCCCCACTTGGTCATCAGGCCCATGCGTTCGGCCAGAGCCAGGCGCTCCCGCTGAGAAGCGACATCGGCGGCGGCCTTGAGCAGCGTCGGACGCGTCGGACCTGTCGGACCTGTCGGACCTGTCGGACCTGTCTGACTCAGGGTTTTTCCGGTCGGGTCGGCCCAGTGGGGCTTGCCGGGCCATTTGCGGCCGTCTGCGCCGGGCGGGATCGTGGTGGGCGCAGCCGGATCGTTGCGCCAGAGGGCGTCGTTGAACAGCTTGTACGCGTCCGCTTTGTGGGCGTTCTTGAGGAACGTCAGGATGAGCTGATTGCGCAGCTCGCCGCCCTCGTCGCCGCCGAAGCGCCGCGCCATCATCTGGCCGATGGCCACCGTGTCGGTCACCTTCCATGGCCGGATCGTGGCCGGATCGAGCCCCTGCGCAGCGCCGGGGTAGTTGGCGGCCATGCGCTTCCTGCCCGATGCCTGGGCCTCCTTGAGGTAGGCATTGACGCCATCGGCGTAGGCCTGGATCATGGCGCGCAGCTCATCGGGCAGCCGGGCGAACTGGGCTTCGCGTTCCGCCTCGGTGTAGCCGTCGAGGCGCGTTTCTTTGTCGGCTGCGACGGCCTGGGTTCCGACCAGCTCGGCCATCTCGCCCCGAGCCGCCCTGCGGTTCAGGTCCATCTGACCCAGACGATCCTCGGCGATGGCATAGCCGTTGCCGTAGCAAGCCGCCGGAAGCGTCCTGGCCGATACATGCGGGATCCCGTAGCCGTCGCGAACGACCGCCACCGCCTCGCCCCTGTAGGACAACGAGACGGCCTGCGGGGCAGCGCCGGGCGCCTGAGCGAGCAAGGCAAGCAAACATGCGTGGATTAGCATCGTTGGGTGGTCCTCCGCCAGATGGATACCACGCGGCGGGAGCGGAGTCCTGCGTCAGGCGCTGTCCACAGGCCTTATCCGCTCCACTACATCGCGGAAGAACTCCGGAGACCACACCTCCAGGGCTTCGGGACGCCTCACAAAGGGCCGCACCTCATCCCGAGCCTGACTGATCTTAAGTCCGTCCACCGCGCGACGGAGCAGAGCGACAACCTCAGGGCAAACCAACGCGGGCTCCCGGAACCTGACCGGTCGCCTATACGAGTGTACAACAGGTACTCTCGCGTCCGTGGGCGAAGCCGATCCGATCCCCTCACGTTGCGCTCGCGGCCATTCGCCTCCCCAATGCGCGCAAGTCGCCACTCAATCACCGGCGGTCGGGCCCGTCGCCAGGAGGAAGACCTCCCTGTGGGATGTGACGGCCTGCTCGGGTGTTGCCAGGTTTCTGGACGAGGAGCGCCGGGGATTGGGATTGCCGATACGCACGCAGGCCGGGTGTACGGCTGGAACCTGCCCTTGCCGATGTAGCCCCACTCGGCGAAGGTGATGGGCTGATCGTCGGCGGTGCGCATCTTCAGGGCATCGCCGTGGACAAGGTTCTGAGACAGCACGTAGGAGGCGGCCCGATAGAGGTCGTCCGACTCGTCGAGCTTCAGGTACTCGGCGAACACCT
>DYKI01000100.1 GCA_020722705.1 Chthonomonas calidirosea
CCTACGCCCATATTTCCTTCCCTTCGTCCCGCGATCAGGAGTCTTCGAATTCCGTGTTCTTGAACCGCAGCACGTTGCGATCTGCCTTCATTTCCAAAGACGCTACTCAGCCTTCCAGCCCGTTTTGACTTGTGCAAGTACGGCGTTTACTTTGTCCAACACTGCTTGATCGACTTGGCCGTCCTCGCCGATTTCCACCGTCACGCGAATACGCATGGGATATCCGGCAGTTGCCTCCCGCAAGGCATCGATGTGGTCAGCAAGATCTTGCACTTCGTGCGTCTGGAGTTCGGTGCTGGCAACTTTGGAGCCGTAGTGCTTGGTTGGAGGCGGCTCCTTGGCCTCACTCTTGCGGGTCACGATCTTGACCGCAGCAGCACCGCCGAGATCGCACGGCCATGCGCCGGAGTCGAGCGCGCGTTCGATCAGCCCCAGCCTGAAAGCCTCGTCCAGAGCGCCAACGACCCGCGTCCAGGGCAGCACCTTGCCCGCCTTTGACGACAGCGCAGCATGAATAAGGTGCGCGTTGGTCGCCTCACCTTGCCATGCCGTGGGCAACTGCGTCGGCAACACATCGACGCCGGCTAGCGGCAGCGGTGGCGGGAAGAGTTGTGCCGTGTCGTTGATGAAGCCTGCCGGGACATCCTCCGCCAGCACACTGACGGTTCCATTGACCAGCCAAACCCGACCGCCCTTGACGGCACCGGCGACCCCATCGGTGATCGCCTGTGGCGTTGCCGCCGGGATCAGCAGGTTCTCGGTGTAGCCGCCCTTGTCCACTTCGACGAAGTGCTTGCCAGAGAAGTACGCCGACAGATCGGCCAGCGTCACTGGATCCTTCTCCCACAGCTTAGGCAACTTGCTCGGTGCCAGAAGCTGCGGATCCAGCTCGGAAAGCACTGCGGCATCAGAGAGAACGACTTCCAGACTCGAGTCCTGGATCGCGTTGTCATCCGGGCGGCACTTCCAGAACGTCCGGGTCGACTTGTCGGCACGCGTGACCCGGAGTACAAAGTCACCAGCCTCGCAGCCTTGGAGCAGCGTCTCCAGAATGGCCGCGCGGTTCAGCATCTTCGGCAGTTTGGCGGTCGCCGCGAACGCGCCAACAAGATCCTTGACGAAGCGCGCCTTGTCACCGGCACTCCACAGATCAAAAGGGCCACCTGGCAGCAGGGCCTCGGCGTTCACCGCCGAGCTTTCGATCCGCAGGCGCTTGTCCGCCACCATCTTCGGGAACAAGGGGTCGTTGTCGGCATTGATGCGGTAGGCTGCTACGTCGTTGCCGTCGTTGACCGTGACGGCGATGCAGTAGGCCATGACAATCTGCGACACCATCTCGCCGCGCGCGGCGCGAACATTGCCTTCGAGGCGGGTCATCGCAGCGGTATCGATGTCGCTGCGCTCCTTGAGCATCTCGCGGACCTTCTCCCACCCAAGCAGGTCGCGGACCTTCTCGCGGGCGACATCGATGCCCTCCTTGGATGGCACCGCAAGCACCACCGCGTTGCGGTTCTGCGCGCGCGGTTTCTCGGGCCCGGTCGTCTCATCGATGAAGCGCTTGGCCTCCGCACTGGGCTTTCCATTGCTTGCCGCCTTCGGTCCCAGCACGGCGTAGTGGAACTCGCCGTCGTCCTCGATGTCTGCTGGGCGGGCCGGCAGAACGTGCACCTTGGCACCGGCGCCGCGTGCACCTTCCGTCAGCTTGCCCGCGCCACGGATCTCCTTCTCCAAGACCTCGTCGACCAGCGTGGCGCTGACATTCTGTCGAGCGTCGTGGTGCATCTGCTTCAGGTTCGGCTTGGACCCAAGGCGCCACACCTTCGGCAAGCCCCCCTCACGGTCGCCCGTGAACGTGTCGTCGAGATACCAGGAGGCGTCGGACCAGCGTGACAAGCCCTTGTCCAGCTCGATCCGGTCAGGCGCACCCACGCCGATCAACACCTTGAGGTCACGCGTGGTGGCGCGCTGTCCAATGGGCTGCGAGTGAAGAAAGGTCGCCATCACGGCTTGCTCAACTTCTCGCTGCTGGACGCCGAGCAAACTGTCCTGGGCCTTCCTAGCGTGGACCAGCTCGGCCTCCAAGATGGCCGTCCAGTTCTGGCGACGGCCTTCGTACTGTTCCAGCTGGGCCACACTCGCCAGCTCGCGGGCCGCGACACTCAGTCCATCGGCCTTTGGCTCAACCAGGAAAATCTGCGCACCGATGAGCGGCTGCTGGTCCCACTTGACCGCATCACGCAGCGCGGAGGCCAAGGTCTTCAGGATGCCGCGAGTCTGTTGGAAGCCCTCGAGCTGCGTCCACTTCTGATACAGGGTCTCGATCAATGAAGGGTGGAAGGGGTAGGCGTCCGTGTAGCGCTTCTCCTCGGCCGCGCGGTTCTTCGCCGTGTACTCGTCGATGCTCTGAACGCCGCCGAGTGCACCGAATACCTGGCTGGGCCACTGCGATCGGTCGGTGTAGCTTTCCAGCTTGAGCAAGCGTCGCCGCAGGATTTCCGGAACGTCGTGGCTTTCAACCGGCTGGATGCCCTCATCGGCGACCCGCTTGAACTCGTCGTACAGCTCCTTGCTGATTTGCTTGCCGAGCTCGTCCATCTTCCCAGGGTCGGACGCCAGCAACGAGGCCACCAGGCAGCACTGCGGCACCTTGGCGACCGCCTGGGTCAGGCTGTGCATGAACTCACGCATGCGGCCGATCCACGCGGGATCGGTGTCCGCCATCACGCGTACAAACCACAGCACCTCATCGAACAGGATCAGCACACCGGCTCCGTCCTTCCGGGCGAGCTTGAGCAGGTCCTCCATCACGCCGGTTGCAGGGGGGGTTGCGCGCTCAGTGCCGTCGTCCTTAAGCAACTTCATGCCGGCCGGGCCAGCGAGCTGCCAGGCAATCGCGCTCCAGGGCATCTTGATGGTCGCCACACTGCCGTCAGGAGCGGTGACTTCCATGCCCTTTTCGGCGTCTAGCCGGTCGAACACGACCGAAGCCACGCGCGCCTTGGGCAGCCCCCCCTCAAGCGCACAGTGCGCCTTGAACTGTTGCACCGCCGGGATGTCGGGCAGCGTCGCTGGATCGCTCACCAGATGCACGAGCGTGATCAGCGAGTGCGTCTTGCCGCCGCCGAAGGTCATGTGCAGCTGGCGCACTGCCTTTTCGGATTTGCCCGCCAGACGGTGGGTGACGTCCCTAGCCAGGTCACGCAACTTCACCGTGGGGTAGGTGAGCGCGAAGAACTCCTTGGCGTCGTGATACACGCCCGGGTTGCGGCCCATCACGACGTCGTACAAGTCCGCAGCAAACTGCTTCTGCGACAGTTCCTGGTTGGTGATGTCGTCGCGCAACTGTACGACCTGGTGCCAGGGCTTGGCGGTGGTTTTGGCCATCGATGATTCTCCTTGTCCTTATTCCAGCCCAAGCGGGGCTTGTGCCGTGCTGCCCACCGAGCGCAAATAGTTCTGCAAACGCTCCAGGATCGAGCACTCCTCGGTGCAGCCCTCGGCGCGGCTCTTCTCGATCAATGCCTGGATAAGCTGTATGAACACCTGGCTGCGACGCAGCGCGCGGCTGTCTAGGAACTCATTGACCTTGACGACGTCGCCGGCCACCCACAGCTGCATCAGCTTGTGCACCTGGTCGATAAGCGGAATCGCGCGGCCGCTGGCCGTCTCCATCCCAAGCGAGCGGTGCTTGCGAGCGCGCCAGTCCTTGAGCTTGTACTTGCCGCCCCCGCCCGTCGAATTCGCTTCGTCAGCATCGCTCTCCTCTTCGCCATCTGTGGCTTCCTCGTCTTCTGGCTCTGCCGCACCGCCGCTACGCACCAGCAGCTCGTACTGGTCAGCGAGCTCGCGCTCGGACAGACCACAGGACACGGCGTAGAGGATGCAGGGGCCGGCCGGTGCATCCTTCAGGCCGAAGTCGTTGCGGTGAAGCAGGTAGTAGGTCGTCACATCGTCGAGCGGATGGTCGCCGGGTGTGGGCTCGGCCTGGCCGTGCGACAGCACTCGGCCGACGACAAAGTCCACCACGATGCGCCGCACGTGGCCCAGGAAGTCCGTTACCGACATCAAAGCCCCGGGCTCAGACGCCTTCTTCACCGCTGGATAGCGGCTGTACGACTCCAGCGCTGGACCGGTGGCAGCCCAGATGAAGTCGGGCCCGCGGATGCCTGCATCCCAGAAGTCGCGCAGCTTGGTCGTGATGTTGGCCTCCATCTCCTTGAGCACCTGGGTGTCCCAACCGGCGCGTGCGAGCGGATCGCGCTTCTTGCAGACCAACCACACTGACGACGCCAGTGCGGCCGAGCCTTGTGCGCGCATACGCGCCGCCTGCTCGGTCTGGATGGGCCACGATCCATCGACGACGAAGCCCGCCTTGATGATGGCCGACACCAGCGTTTCCCAGGCATCGGGCTGCTTGTGCGCAAACACGATGACAAGGCGGCCTTCTGGGCGAAGCGCGGTATGGCACGCCTTGAACGACCGCGCCATGCCTTCCTCGTAGTTGCGCTTTGACGCCTCACGGTTTCCGCCAAAGCGCGATGCGTCGTCGATCAGCTCACCGTCGTTGGTGTCATTACGCCACTTCGGCCCCAAGGGCGCGGCGAACGCATGACGATAGGCATCTGAGACGTCTCCCAGCTGCCGCCGATCCCAGACGTAAAAGAAATCCATCAAGTCGGAGTACGGGATGGCGTCGTAGTACGGAGGGTCGGTGACGATGACGTCGAAGGTGCCCTCCTCGGGGCACTCGATGGCGCTCTGATTAAGCACTCTCGGTATGGGTGCGACCGAGTTGGCGGCGCGCAAGATCGTCTCGATCGACTCGGCGACAGCATCCAGGCACATCCACCATCCACCACGGACGTCGTTGATGGGCGCCGCCTCACTGAAGTCCCAATTCATGGGCAGCGCAAACCGCACGAACGTGTGTCCGATCGCCTCGACGCTAGTGATCCACGCCAGGATGCTGGAGTTGAAGTCGAGCATGCGGTCGAAGCCGCATTGCAGAAATGCCGAAAGCGCCTCAATCTCGGCATCGTCGTATCCGCAGCGCGCAAGCTCCCCGCGCGCCTTGCGGATGGCATTGACGAAGGTTCCCATCGCGACCAACTGGCGCGGCGCAAACAGCTTGTGCCACTGATCGAGCCCGTAGCCATCAACAGAGAATGCTCGTGCCGCTCCCGCGCCTCCCTTGGGAGTCTGTTCATCTGGCAGTCCGAAAGGCATATCTGCGAAGACACCCGCAAGCGCCGACTCCGCTGAGCGAGCCATCTCGATCTCATGGTCGGTTGGCAGCCGATACTCTTTGCCCTTCAGGCCGTCAACCACGACCGCGGTCATCACATCTCGCAAACGACCAGCTCGACCCTCGAGGCGCATGTCCTCCATGGTCATGATGGTCCCGCAGCACGGACAAGTGACACCGGCGCGACTCATAGTCCCTTGCCCGAGTTTCTTGTCGTACTCGCGTCTCTGCGCCGCGTTCCCGCCTTGGGTCTTGGCGTCCGTATCGATTCTGAATTCGACCCCACTCCGGTCCGCGCGCGGCCGCATGGTCAGCACCACACGCTTGTTGTCCTTCTTTGCGAGCCATCGCGTCTTCAGCAAGGGGACTTCGGCGCGGCACGCTTTGCAGTGGACCGTGCGTGCCCACAGGTAAGCGACCGTGGGTTTCGCAACCCAGCGCGGATTTGCGGGATTGTCCAGATGCGCGGCATCGAATCCTGCGTTCAGGACGTCGACTTGGGGCTCACCAGCGTCGTTGCTCGGCACCAGTTTCAAGGGTTCGTCCACATCAAGATGAACGCGCCGATACGGCTTGACGGAGCAGTACTCGGCATAGGTCGGGTACAACTTTGCGAGCTCCTCGCGAGCCTTCTCCAGGACCCAGCGGCCCCACGCCCGGACATGCCACGCCAAGCCGGCCTGCATGAGATCGGAATCGACCTCTGGGCGCTCCAGGAAGCTCAGGTTTTCACCACGTTCCACCGTCTCCATGACGCTGGAAGGCGGCAGGACTGCCTGCTTGGTCTTTGCATCCCGAAGATGGCGCTTGATCTGCGCCGGCGTCATGTCCTTCGCCTTGAGGTAGCCCGTCATGAACGTATCGTCCGTGCTGACGAATGCCGGCAGCGGTCGATTGAAACTTGCATGCCGCTGCGGGTACTCCAACGTGCACCGGAGCACCAGCCACGCGACGGGATTGATGTCCACCGCGGTCACGTCGCAGCCCAGGCGCATAGCTTCCAACGGTATGGCGCCGCCGCCAGAGAACGGGTCGAGTACCTTGGGCTGACGGCCGCCGTAGACACGCCGGATCTCGTCCCGGAACCACTCCATGTCCGGGCCAACCTCGCGCCCCCAGCGCAAGACGCCCCCATCGGTCTCCCATGCCTCGATTTCTTCGATGCGCCCGCTGGGCATCTTCTTTTTCTTGAGCGTCTTGTTGAGTGTTCCGCCCAGCCGCTTCAGGAGCTCATCGCGCTTGTCCTTGTCGCCCGGGTCGGGCAACAGCGTGGCGATCAACGCCGCACGGCTGGCCGCAAGGGGGCGACGTGCCGGCCAGATGTGCAGCGTGGAGATGTGCCCGTGGCGCACGTTCTTCTCGTGCACCGAGTCGATTGATGTCTGCTTGAGCGGAAAGGCGACTTCGATGAGCCGTTTGTCATTGTTCATGGTTGGTTCCTTCAGGTCGCCCCGGTCCGGATGTGTGCCGGCATGGTGGCGATTACCACCATTTGGCTTTCCTCGTCCCAGAAGTAGTAGATGCGCAGGCAGCGACGCGGATCGCGGGTGTTGCCGCCGTTCTTGAGGTGCCACTCGACAGACACCTTGCGGGTTCCCCAGCCGAACTCGAAGCTGTCAGCGCCGCAGCGCTCGTTGTGAATGCCTTCGTCGACCGGCTTGCGCAGGTCACCGCTGGCGCCATTGATGCGCGAGTCGCGGTACTCATTGGCCAGCCAGAGCAGGCAGCGGGCGGCAGTTTGCGGGTCATCGAAGCCAGCCGACTTGGTTTCCCTACGTGCGCGGCCCGACAGCGCGACACGTCCGCCGAGCACCTCGTCGCACCAGTCCGCGAAGGCGTCCCAGCTCTCAGGAAGTTGGATGCCAGCATCAGGTTCGTCGCCGCGCGCCTTGATCTGGTCCAGCAGCTGTTGGATCCGGAACTGGGCACCACGGAGCTGCTGCTCCAGGCTCTGCGCGTGCTCTTCGATAGACGTGTGCTCGTCAGACATCCATTGCTGGGTTTCGACGGATCGACGCAAGTCATCCTTCAAGGCATCGATCTGCGCCTGGGCAGCTCGCAGTTGTTCGGTGTCGGCCGAACCAGTCTGCTTCAGGCGCTCGCGTTCGACATCCAGACTGGCCTCACGGACTGCGGAGAAGGCGAGTACATCAGCGCCCAGGTGCAGGCGCCGGATGCTTTCGTTGGCAGCAAGCCAGCGCAGCGCGGTGAGCGTCGACTTGGCGCGCTCTTCGTTGGGCTGCGGGTCGATGAAGAAGAGCCGGTGTGCGTAGGGGTTCGCGTCGTACGAGAAGCCGGGCATGTAAGCTCGAACGGCGCCGTTGAAGACCGAGAGCGGTTTGCCCAGATGTTGAGTCAGCACCCAGGTGTGGGCCGCAGGGACAACCACCACTCTGGCGATCCCCAAGGTGACCTTGGCGAGCATTTGGCTGTTGATGCCCGGCTGAGTCTCGCGCTCAGCGACGGAGCAGACCAGGTAGGGCACCGTGCGGCCGGGGCTGAGGAGCGCAGCAACAAGCTCGTGCGCAGCGTCTTCAGATTGGATGATCCATGGGGTTGCGTCGAGCCGGCTGCCACTCTGCTGCAGTCCACAGGTGGTGGCGATCTGTCGCACCAGGCCGGGGACCGCAGGCTCAACCTGGAGAGTTGTTTCAGGGCTGCTGGCAAGCAGCCGCAGGCTGAACAGGGCACTCACCCCACCCGGGGCGTGACCAACGACAACCTCCGTGGTCCAGGTGCGCTGCGCAACATTGGCATCGGGCCGGTCCACGCGCAGCGCCCACAGCGCTCGGTGGTCGTCGGTGAAGCCTGCGGCGATGCAGGTTCGTCCACCACGCAGATGCTCGAAGGATCGCCCCTCCGTCGCTGCTTCGGGTAGTTGATCGCCAACTTGCTGGGCAGCCCACTTCAGGACTTCCATGCGCGCGGCTTGCGCCGCTGCGGCGGCGTCAGCACCGGTGAGTTGCCCGGCTACACGGAGCAGCTCACGTTCGCGGACGCGTGCACTCTCCTTGGGGACGGTGAGGCGCGGCTCGCCTCCAGTGCGGATCTCAAGCGAGTTCATTCGGCGGCCTCCGAAGCGTTGGCGATGTCGCTGTACGCGATGGCAACGCTGCCGCGTGCCTTGGCGATCAGCTTGGCGAAGGGGTCCTGCACCCTGAGGAGCCGTGGTTGCACACCGCCGCAGTCGAACACGGCATATAGCCAGTAGCGCTCGCGCAGGATGCAGGCGCGGGCCCACTCGTTCTCGGTCAGTTCGATCTCACCGACACCAACACGCCCCTTCACTTCGATGCTGCGTTCCTCGCTGGCGCGCTTGGACATGAGGTCAAAACCCGGGTAGTCGTTCAGGCCGGCCAAGCGTGCCTTAGGGGGTGTGGAGACATCGCGCACGTCGGCGCCTTGGGCCGCCTCGAACGCGATGGCGACCTCGACGGCGATACGCTCGACTTCAACATCACGGGCCTTGATGTCGTCGGGATCGGTGGATGGCTGAATCAGCGCGGTGGCCAGCATCTCGACGCGGCCGGGCTGGATCAGTTCGACCTCGCGCCGAGCCTGCAGCAATGCCTGCTCACGACGCTGGGCCAGACTCTTCTGCTGGGCCTTGATGCGATCCAGCTCGGCATGAGCGGCACGGTTGCCGTCGCGGGCCTTTTCGGTGAAGCGCTTGCGCGCTGCGGCCAGTTCGGACTCCTGGTAGTCGAACGCTCGTTGCAGGTACTCCTCAGTTTCCGTGAGCCGCGTCGTGGCGCTCATGCGCTGCAGATCCGCCAGCTTGGCAACCATGTCGCGCTGGATATGCTCCTGCGCGGCCAGGCGCCACGTGTCGCTTTGATCCAGGAAAACGACGCTGTCGGGGCTAGGCTCCGGGGTCGGTTTCAGGAGCAGCAGGTGTTCGACAGGCGTCTCGATCAGACGCCCATCGGCGTACTGCTTGAGCCCGACCAGGCGCTGCTCGATGGCATCCGGGCTGTGGAAAGCCGGCAGCCCCGGGTCGACGCCGCGCTCGACGCTGACGCGCGCCACATGGAACAAGTACGGGGCGGTGGCGCTGACGTCGGTGAAGATCGCGCCACGCAGCGCCTGGTTGCGCGCGCTGTCGATGGCAATCGCCGACAGCCGCTCGAAGACGGGTTCACCGGGATGCAGGAAGATGGCATCGCGCCCGTCGTCGGGGCGGTATACTGTGAACCGGTTGCGCGCCGACTCAGGGTAGGTTTCGAGCAAGGGGAGGATGCTGTCGAGCACGCCGCGCTTGCGTGGCCGCATGAAGAAGTGCTCATCGAGATCCCCGACGAAGTCGATGCCGACGACCGGAGCAGCGTGTTCGAGGTAGCGGCGAACATAGCCGGGCAGCAGGCGGCGCATTTCCTCGATGGCCATCGCTTCGCGGAGCTGGGGCAGATCGCTCAGCACGCCGCCGCCAGTGCCGTAGATGGACGCTTCACGCGCCTCGATGGCCTTGATCTGCTCCGGCGTCAGTTGACCGGCCAGCTCCAGGGCCTTCTTGTCCGCCTCGTCGTCGGACTCGACGGCCCGCTGGATGTAGTCGGTGATGGCCATGCCTTCGAAGATGCGGCCCACGACATCGAACACCTTGTCGGAGCCGAGCTGCTTGCGGATCTCCTCCAGCTTGTCCAGCAGGGTCTTGATGACCCGGCCCTCACGGGTCTTGCCGGCGACGAGGTTGACGATGGCGACGCGGTCGCGCTTCTGACCGTAGCGGTGAATGCGACCCATGCGCTGCTCAAGCCGCGCCGGATTCCAGGGCACGTCGTAGTTGAACAGGATCCAGCAGAACTGGAGGTTGATGCCCTCGGCCGCAGCGTCGGTACCGATGAAGAAGCGCGCCCCTTTGCCTTCGGCGTCGTGGGGTCTGCGGAAGCGCTCGACCTGGGCGTCGCGCTCCTCGAAGCCCAGCCCGCCATGGATGTAGGCCACCTGGTCGGCGTAGCCCATGCCCTCGAGACGCCGCGTGAGGAACTCCAGGGTGTCCCGGTGTTCCGTGTAGATGATGACCTTCTGGTCGCGGTACTGGGGCGCGCGCAGCAGTTCGGCCATGCGCTCGAGCTTAGACTCCTGGCCGCTCGCATGCACGGTTTCGGCGAGGGCAATCAGCTCTTGCACCTGGCCGCGCTCGTCCATCAGCTCCGCCAGGCTGGTGGCGATGAACGCCCCGAGCGCCTCGGCCTCACTCTCTTCGTGTTCCTCGGCGCCGGCTGTCGATGTCTCCTCGTCTGCTGTCTTCGCGGCCAGGACGTCCACCAACCGGCCCTCGCGCACCTTGCGGTTCAGGCGCTCCTGCTGACTGCGGAGTTCGTCCTCGGGCACTCGGCCGGACTGGATGTCATCGATCAGGGCGTTGAGTTTGGCGAGGCGGTTCCGGAACGAGCAGAGCAAGGCCCAGGTGCTGCTGGCCATGCGCCGCTGGAACACGGTCATGGCGAACCGTGCGGCCTGACGGTTCAGCAGTCGGGCCTGGTTGTAGTAGTGACGGATGTAGGCCGTGGTGCGGTCGTACAGCGCCTGTTCGCTGATCTCGCCCTGCGAGAGGTCGTAGCTGACCGTGTCGCAGAGCCGCTGGGCATACAAGGGCTTGCCGCGCAGGTCGACCATCTCCTCCTTGACGCGGCGAACGAAGTAGCGGTCACGGGACTCGCGCGGAAACTTTGCCCAGGCGGTCTCGGTGCTGAAGATCTCAGGTTCCAGCAGCCGCCACAGACAGTAGTAGGGGTACTCCTTGCCCATGTGCGGCGTTGCCGTGAGCAGCAACAGGTGGTGCGCTGCCCAGGGCATGCGCCACTCCTCGGGCAGATCCCGCACGCCGGCAATCGCCTCGGCCAGGCGGTAGCGGTCGGTCGCGCGGAACGACCCGTCCAGGTCGCGGTTGGCGGAAAGCTTGTGCGCCTCGTCGAACACCACAAGGTCGTACGGTGCGACCTGTGAGTCGCGCAAGGCATTAAACAAACGCGGAGCGCGCAAGCTGTCGATGCTCACGACGACGAGATCGCTGCCTGGCCCGACGAAGGGGTTGCCGTCCTTCGTGTCGCCGCCGGTCACGATCTTGAACTGCAGATGGAAGAGCTTGTGAAGCTCGCGGTACCAGTTGCCCACCAAGCCGGCCGGCGCCACCACCATGACGCGCCGGATCGTTCTGCGCGACAAGCTCTCGCGAACGTAGAGCCCGGTCATGATCGTCTTGCCGGCGCCGGCATCGTCGGCCAGCAGGAAGCGCAGGCGGTGCTGGGGCAGCATGCGCTGGTAGACCGCGATCCGCTGATGCGGCAACGGATCGATCTCGCTGATTTCGGTGGCAAATGCCGGATTAAATAAGTGTCCGTAGGAGAGGCGCTCACCCTCGACCAGCACGCGAAGCGCGTTGCCGTCGCCTCGGAAGTCCAGCCGGGGGAGCTCGACGTTCCCCTCGGCGGCGCCCGAGCTGCCGCCGTCGGCGACGGGCTGGGCAAGCGTAGCACCACCTCGTGTATCGAGCTCCTGGAGCTTCGCCAGCCCCATGGAGGAGGGCTTCGACTGCCCGTTCTCCCAGCGATTTAGCGTGACGTAAGAAACCCCCAGCAGTTCTGCAAACTGCTGCTGCGTGAGGTCCAGCGTCTTGCGGAGGTGGCGGATCTGGGCGGGTTTCATTTTCTATCGCGTGGTTATTTTAAGTCTTTATATCACACGATATATTTATGCGCAACTCGCTGTCACGGCTTGGCTTCATGCTGGAAGTGCACCTTTATGGTGCTTTCCACAACAACATGAGGTCAGACCATGACCACTTCGAATCAAAGCCTGAGCGCCGCGCAACTCGCCACCATCCGTCACGCCGCAGCCCGACCAAGCCGCACCCTTGATCCTCTCCCACCGGGCATCAAGGGCGCGGCGAGGCAGGCTGTTATCGACGCGCTGGTGGCCAACGGCTATGCCACCAAGTGCTATTTGCCGACTCACGTCGAATACTTGCTGACCGACCTCGGGGTATCCAACAGCGCCCTGACGGACACGGCAGCAAATGTGGGTGATCGGTGTTCCCGGAGCGTCAGGCATGGGGACTGACAAGCTCCGACTTGTTGAGCTCCGCGCCGTGCCGCCGGCCGTGTCCTCCATTCACAGTCTGGCAACTAACCCATCTTTAACAACTTTCTCTCCCAGAACCCCGTTTTTTCCCCTCCGACACCCCGCGAACCCGCATAAAACCGTTATCCG
>DYKI01000275.1 GCA_020722705.1 Chthonomonas calidirosea
AGTGGCAACCGCCCGCCCCCATCCAGCGCTGACGGAGGCGTCCTTCAGCCCGCAGCCGGGCGTGGAAGGAGGCCGGCAGACGGTGCTGCTGGCGCAGCCAGCCTATAACGCACCTTTTCAGACGGTCTGAGACCTGGTCCGCATCGCTCTGCTGCGGTCTGCTTCGATACCGGGTGGAGAGCTCGCCGAGCCTGTGCCAGCGGCCTAACCGGGTGAGAGACCGGCGGCAACGCACTTGGTGGCGGGTGCCTTCAGTCCTGCAGTGATAAACGACACCATCTGCCCCAGGACGCCGGTAGTGGACGCCTCGGAGAACCTCATTTCCTGATGTCGGACTCCAGCGGATATCTGGACCAGAAAGCCGATCGCGAACTGCAGGCGAATGGCAGCCTCATTCGGCGAGAGCCCGGACAGTGCCCTCTCGAGCGCGGAGGTGAAACGCTGCGGGACGCTCCAGCACTCCACCGCGAACACGCGTTGCCCGCACTCGGCCGGCTCTGCATGCACTCGCCCTATCAGGCGCCGGAGCCGCCACTGCTCGTGACCAAGCAACGGAGGTACGAACGCTTCAACAATCCGCTCCACCGGCACCGCCGCGCCGGACGTAGCAGCGTCAGCGGCCTCGAGCAGCTTGAGGCGTCTTCGATTGATGGGCCGCAACCTGCGGGACAGGACCTCCTGAAGGAAGACTTCCTTGGTTCGAAAATAGTAGTTCACGCCGGCCAAATTGACTCCGGCCGAGGCCGTGATCGTTCTCAGCGAAGCCCCCATCGATAGAGAGTTGTCAGGCGGCGTCGAGGAGTCGAGTCTTGGCTTCGGTGATCAGAACATGCTCCGTCGCCCGCGATGCAAGTTGAGGACGGGGGAAGAGAGGGATCGGGCGAGTCCGCGATAAGACTGCACCGTCGGCACCCCCCTTACCTCGCGCGGATAGCCTCGGCAAAGATCCGCCAAGCCCGCTCGGCGTGCCTGGTGACGTCAATGCCGCCGTCGCTCAGCTGCCACAGAATGGCGGCCGGCTGCACGAGGCCCAGAAATAGGAGCGAACCTGTAGAAGGATCGAGATCGCGACGGATCTGGCCTTCGTTCTGGCCGCGCCTGATCATGTCTGCAACACCCTTCAGGTATCCCTTCACAATCTCATGGATAGCCGCCTTCCTCCGCGGGTTGTCGCTGAAGATCTCCTCGGAAAAAACGATGCGGAGAATGCCCTGGTTTTCCCGGATCAACTGGGCATGGAGCATCAGCAACCGCTGCAAGCATTCGAGTGAATCCTTGCATTCTTCGGAGACCTTCTTGACGTTTTGCGCCAATCGATCGCGGATCAGATCGATAATGGCGTCGAGCAACTCGTCCTTGCTGGCAAAGTGGCGGTACACGGCCGAAGGCACCAGACCGACACGGTGGGCAACGCGAGCCACGCTGAGGCCCTTCAGGCCGTAGAGAGCGACCAAGCCAAGAGCGGCCTCCGCAAACTGGCCCTGACGGACTTCCGTATGAAGCTTCTTGGCCATGTGTGAATCAGTATTCACATTATCAAAAATCGGATTGAGCTGTCAAACGGCCCCCTGATACCGCTAGTATTCCTGGCTCATCGACAGAACAGTTTGTGCTCCAATCGTCTTGTGCACAGTGCTCATACGAAGCCAAGCCCTCGAGGTGCGCGCTGCGCGACGCGGGTGTGAACGTGCCGGGGCTATTACTACTGCGTCAGAAACGTCGTGCCCCACAGAAGGGGCAGCAGGGTAGCTGCCTCATCAGCCGTCCGGCCAAGCCTCGCCTCAGGCTTGCAATCGAGTCTGCTTCACACCGCTGCCGGCCCGGTGCTGCTGCCCCGCGCCTGC
>DYKI01000276.1 GCA_020722705.1 Chthonomonas calidirosea
TTACTGCTCGGAAGAGAATCTGCGGCAGCTGGAATCGGCCGGCGAGCCGGAGAAGCCCTGGAGCTGAATCGTGCGGCGGGGGTCGAAGAGGAGCATCGCTTCGGAAGGCATATTCAGCTAACAGAACACGGCGCGGCGACGGTACACTTGAGTCATGGCGCGAAAGGCTAGCGTGGTCATCGAGAAAGACGAGCACGGCTACTACGCCTGGTGCCCGGAACTGAAGGGCTGCCAGTCACAGGGCGCCTCTCTCGAGGAGGCCTTGGCCAATATCCGCGAGGCGATCGAACTCTACGTGGAGACGCTCCCGCCAGAGGAGCGCGACGTTCTGCTGAGCCAGGAGATCCTCACAACCGCCATCGAGGTCAATGCCTAAACTTCCCCGCTGGACGGCCGCGGAAGCGGAACGTGCACTCCTCGAAGCTGGCTTCTTGCTCATGCGGTCAAAAGGAAGCCACCGTCTTTATCTGAAGGGCACGCGCCGGGTTGTGGTGCCGTACCATTCCGGCGTTGTACTCCATCCGAAGATCATCAAGCAGGTCCTCGAAGCCATCGAGGAAACCCGCGACTGAAGCACCTTCAGGTCTGGATCACCACCGTGAGGTCTGACCCCGGATCCGGCGAGGCGACGGCCAGGATATCGAAGGCCAGATCGTCGCCCTCATTGAGCACCGGCGTCGGCCAAATGGTTGCCGGATGCGCTCGCCGGCGGCGTGACTCTTCCGGAAGATTGCGGTGATGGTCTGACTCACCGGATCCGCGCTCCAGACGTATGTGTACTCCTCGTTCAGACCGCCTGGATCGATGTGAATCGCAGTCCACTGCTCCAGCCCAAGCTGGCTCGCCCCATAACTGCTCGTGTACACCGTCTGTAGATTGCTTGGATCGGCCGTTACCGACTGCGCGAGGGTGAGTCCGTAGTCGGCATAGGGCAGGCGCCGCGAGGATGGAGCGCCGGGGCCGTGGTCTGCCAGTGCGTCGTAGCTCGTTAGATACGGCTCAGGCGCGTGAGCTGGGATGCCCATCAGCTCGAGGGGTTCCCAGGTTGCCCCACCATCACGGCTGCGTTTCACAAGGATGGAGATGTTCCCATCGCTTGTGCCATGCTGCAAATATCCGTAGACGCAGCGAATCGACGCGGCGTCCTGCACCTTCATTGGGATGACGACGTTCTCCTGCACGGTGAGCGGCCCCGGCGCCTGGAACGTGTAGGCGCCACCGTTGCAGGAGCGCAGGCCAGGCATGAATGGCTCGTTGTGCCGCGACAGCGGGAATACGGTGAATGGGCCGTAGCCGAAGTGATTGGCCACGCCGGCCAGCGCCGCCACGACGCAGGCGCTCGGCAGCTTCGCCTCGATTCTTGCGGGCAAATCAGGCGTGCGGAAGAAGCCCGTGCGGACGCTGAAGGTGAACGTCTTCTGGTCGAGCTTGTAGAAGCGCATGCCGGCCGGATGGGCGCAGCGCAGAGTGCCAAACGCCGCCTGACCCTCTGGGACGCCAGGGTAGGCGCGCTGAAGCGTGAAGTTGCCTGTGGGCACGACGTCGGCCGGCGCGCCGGGCCCAGTGATCTGCGCGCACTGGTAGGATCGCCGGCCGCCAGCGCTTGCGGCTGTTGGTCGCCTGGACCGACCGCTGCGATTCGCCGTTACGGTACTCGTTGTCGAGCACCGGGTACTCGCGCTCGAGGACGAAGGCGCGCGACAGGCTCGCCGGAAGTACGATAAGCGGGGCAGCGTTCTGGACCGAGCCAGGCTTCTTTGCAGAGTAGGAATCGGGGGGCGCTACGCGGCCAGGGTCTTCAAACCGACATCATAGGAACGGGATACAATCCTGTTGAGT
>DYKI01000101.1 GCA_020722705.1 Chthonomonas calidirosea
CGGTTCACCCCCACGTGCGTGGGGAAAACTCATAGATCCGTCTACTACTCCGTGTCGTTGACCGCCTCAGCCACGATCCCGGGCAAGCGTGGCTGTGCAGGGATTCTTACCAGAATCACTCCCTCTATGTCCACCAGTTCTCTGGTCGTGTCGCCGAAGGTCCTGACGGCGAAGCCCTGTTCGGTCGGTGCGCTGAAGATCAGCATGCCGGCGCCGCCCGCGCATTCCTTGCCCGCCTTGTCCCAGAGACGTTCGCGCACCATGGCCGAGACCTTCCCAACAAACACGCCGGTTCGAGGCTCGATCATCCATCGGCTGAGCTCGCCCCGCAGTCCGGCCGGAACACGTTCGAGCATGAGCACCACCATCGCGTCACTCCGAATCCGCGTCCTCGCCGGTCGGACTCCAGAGCGCCGTGGGCAGGGCAGGATCGGCGTCAGGGGCGAACGTGTCGCCGAGCACGTCATCCGGCACCGCCAGAGCACGTTTGATGTCCGGGACGATCGTCTGGAGCAGTTTGCGCTCCCGGAACAAATCCCGGCAGCGCAGGCGAACCTGGCGTTCCAGGTCGGTCAGACCCTCCGCTGCCGCCCGGAACGCAAGCGGAATGGAGATATCCACCTTGTAGAGATCGGCAATGTCGTAGACGAACGACAGTTGCTTGCCGGTATGGATGAAGCCGATCGCCGGACTGAACCCCGTCGCCACGATGGCGGCGTGGCAGACTCCGTAGAGGCACGAGTTGGCGCACGATAGGGCACGGTTGACAGGATCGGCGCTTCGCCAGTTGCCCCGGTCATACGAGCGGCCAGACCATGGCGCTCCGGTTTCCTTGCTCCAGCGTGCGTACGCCTCGCGGACCCGGACGCCCTCCATTCCACGAAGGGCTTCGACCGACAGGCTGCTGTCGAACTCCTCCGAGAACCTCATGCGGTACATCCGCTTCACCACTTCCAGCCGCGAATCGTCAGAACTCGCCAGCCGCGCCTGGTGCAACAGAGGAGCCGCACTTCGAGTTCCTCCCGTGCCAAACGCATAGAACCGGACGTTCTCTTCGCCTGCCCAGATCACGAGACAGCAGTTTTCGGCCAGTACACGTATGGCGGCGTGCGTGATCGTCGTTCCCGGGCCGAGAACCAGCACAGCCAGAGAGGCGACCGGAATGGGCGTCTTGCCGGCTTTGTCGTGGACCGCGATGGCGGCCTCATCGCGGTCCACGCGCCCCCGTTCGATGAACAGGCTGCTGACGCTGTCGCGTATCTTGGGCAACGCATGCAGGTCGTCCAGCATCGCAGATCATTCGCGGAGCGCACTGACTGTCAGCAGCCCGAACCCGAAACCCTTGGCAGGCCCGATGCCGGCTTCCAGAGCACGGGCGAACAGACTGGCGTCTGTGACGCGCAATGCGCCCCCATACACAACCGAGAAGAGCCGCCCTTGCTCCTCCCGGTCGGCGGTCTTGTCCTTGTAGAAGCAGACGTAGCCCGTCTCGATCCGGAGCTCGGCCTCGTCAACGCGAAAGCCGGACTCCTTGCCTTTGCGGTGCAGCCATCCGGCGAGGTCTTCGCGCCCAACCGGCACGCGCATGCCGTGCTTGCGTTTGCTGAGGTCGCCGGTCTTGGCGATCACCTTGCGCGTCGCATTGGCCTGCAGGGAGAAGCGGAGCCTGTCGCCTTCGCTATACTGCCAATGCAGCTCTTTGACTTCCGGCGGGGCTGCCAGCAGATAGTCGGCATTGTGAAAGGCATATTCCCAGTCGGGCCGCCGCGACGACTGCACCAGGATGACCGCCCGGCCCGGCGGCACGGGTTCCACGCGGAAGAGGAACCCGCTGCCGGAGGTTCGCGGCGCATGCACAGGCTTGCCGTCCTTCCCTGGGACCCAATCGCCGAAGTCGCCGGGTCGGTAGGGCGCAAGGAAGTGCACATCGCTGCTGCGGCGGTCGGACGACGGAAACGCCATGCACAGCCGCTGATGGACCCGGTACCGGTTGCGCAACCAGAGTCGGCCCGGGCGCGGACGGTCGGGATCGGCCCCGACATTCACCAAGAGTACCGACCGGTACATGACTACTCCACCTCCTCGGGACTGAGACGCCGCCGCCTCGTTTCGAGCGACCGAAACGCGATGATCTGCCGACGCTTCTCGATGATCCGTTCGCGCCAGGCCGGATCTTCCGGATCGATGCGGTCGAGAGTCATGCCCGCTCCGTATTCCAGCATGGTGACGGCGTCGTGACACAGGCGGCATAGAGACTTCAGGTCGGAGAGTTCCTCGTCGCCTCCGGCACGACGATAGGTAATGTGCTGCACTGTGGTCGCCGCGGCTTTGCAGAACACGCATAGATGGGCGTCTTCCGCCAAGCGCTTGGCCCGCACTTCGCGGAACTTGCTGTCTTTGTAGTTGGCGCGGGGACGCGGCGTCGGCGAAACGGACGGGGGTGGGTCAACCGTCGCGCGGGCCGCTTGCCCAATCGGGAGCTCCCGTTTGACGACGAATCTGGCTGTGTGGGACGGTGGGCTGAAGCAGACGGGTACGTCGTAGCAGATGACAGCGTCCGCAGGAGCTTCCGGCTGGTCGGCCGTTGGCGTCCAGTCCAGGAGGCATTCCAGTCGCTCCGGCGGTGTGTCCTCCCCGAGCCGCTTCTGCCATGGGACCGATCGAAGCGCCTCCAGCAGGTCGGGCCGCGTGTCCGGCTCACGTTCGATGATCGGACGAGACGGCGGACAGCACTTGCGCCCCAGGTACACGGGCCAACGCGGCTGGGATAGGGCAGCATGGAGCTTGCCGATCAGGCCCGGATCGCCCTGCAGCGCAACCAGGAAGGAAGCGTCACAGAGGTATTCGCGGCGCGAGAGCATCGGGCCGAGCTTCGTCTTGTCCTCACCCTCGGCGATACGCATCTGCATGCCGGCTCCGATGGTGTGGTAGTCCCACCAGCGGATGCCGGGGCGGTCAACGCGAACCCCCATGCGCAGCCCGGACAGGGGTGGCAGCCAAGGCTGTGTCTCGGACCGCGACAGGCCTATGGCAGCACACAGCATGCCGATCACCCCTGACTTGGTTGGCGCGTCCATCACGCGACGCACGGCGAACTTGGACTCATGGCTGCCCCACGCCTGGAGCGGTCCCTCAAGGCGCAGGTACAGGGTGTTGGCGTCCATCAGGCCGCCCCGTAGGATGTCCCGGCAGACAGATGTGCCCAGTCGAAGCCCATATCCGCTACCAGCCGCCCCACCAGCTCGTCGAGGGAACGGAAGCTGTCCTTCGTGAGCTGCACCTCGCTCTGCCCCTCCCTCACGGTGAGGGGGTACCGCAGGTTCGGCGAGAACCACAGGCGGGTTTCTGGAGCGCCAAAGCCTACGTCGAGATCGTGCACGTACGTCGCGAGCTGGGCAACGCTCTGGCCGATGATGTCGCGGCAGGATACGTCAACGGGCTTGGCGAACGCGTTGGCGTAGCTGATGGGCGTGTCGCGGTACTCGATCAGCACGCCGTCCGGCGGGTTGTGGGCGGCGCAACTGTTCTGCTTGCCCGTGGGCGTAGTGAGCGCGGCAGATCGCAGGAACGCGCCGATGGTTTGGGCCGCGAGCTCGTCGGCGTTGATCTTGCTGCTTCTGAGGTTGTCCTTGAGCTGGTTGACGTCAATGCTGAAGTACTTGTAGAAGCATGCCGACGCGAACATGGCTTCGCCAACTAAGCCCGCGCCTGCGTCCTCGCCGGGGATGTCGTCCGCTGCGACGAAGTAGTCCACCTCGAGACGCGCTTCATGGGTGGAGAAGGCATGCGCAACCTGCAGCGCAGCCTCGACGTTCTTGTCCAGGCCCTTCCATACGTCCTTGGCCGGACTGTCGGGCTCGAGCATCCTGCCGGACAGCGCCATATCAGGCACGGCCACATAGTTCGTCATGATCTGCGCGAAATCACGGGCAAGATCCTCCGGCTTCTTCGAGCCACCTTCCCGGAAGATTCGCTGCATCTCCTCGATGGCCTTCTGCGTCGTGTAGACGAGGGCTTTGCTTCGGTCGGCGGCGTCGGTGTCCGTGCCATCGTCGTCCTCCGGCTTTTTCGCGCGTTTGGGCGAAAACCCGGCAGCTTTCATGACCTGCTCGGCCCTCTGACGTTCTTTGGCATCCAGTCCGTCTGTGATAAGCCTGGCGAGTTGACGCGTTCGGACGCCGTGGCAGAGGTCGGCGAACAGACGGCTGCGGCGGATGCTGCGTTTGAGACATTGACTGCTGATGCGGGACCGCAGGACCCCGCCGAAATAGCATGTCTTGGGCGCGCCGAGGTCATCCCGATTCAGATTGGCTAGGCTGTGGTTCTTGATCATGTGGATTTGGATCAACATCACATTCTCCTTTCACCTTCGTCGAGGTATTGGTCTGTCCATTTCTGGCGAACTTTGAGGTCTTCCCATCGGCTCAGGTCGTTGGTCATTTGCACCCAATCGAGGGACAAGCCCTGGCGCGCAACGATGGCGATGGCGGACTGAAGATGCGGCTCGATGTTGCGCAGCGGCGACAGGACGATCTCGTCGAACAACTGATCGGCGCGCGATGCGGCGCGGTCGTTGTGTCGAGGCATAGCCCGCGCCAGCCGTTTCGGCAGAGTTGCGCCCTTCTCGTTCTTCGTGCGCACACAGGCGAAGAGCTTCGCAACAAGCCATGCGACCTCACGGCGCGGTGCGTACTGGCTCTTTTCTCGCAGCGGCCACCACAGGCCCGTGAACAGGTCGAATCCGGTCAATGTGGTGTCGAGAGGCTGTCCGGCGAGAGATCGCAGGAGGCCGAGATCGCCCGCCTTCAGGCCCTCAAGTATGGTGATGTACTGCTCAGTCGGTGTCGGCATCGGGCTCTTCCTTGTCCTCGGTTGTCCGGCCATTGGGCAGTTTCAGTCGGGGACGCAGCGAGGCGATGCGCCTGCGTCTCGCCGTTGCGCCCGCCGTCACTCCCGGCGCGACTGCACTGGCGATGGCCTGCATGAAGGGGCCATATTCTTCAGCCGCTGCGTCCCATGCGGCGGGATCAGGCTTGAGCAAGTCCCGCGTGCGCTGGGACACAACGTTTTCAATGTGGGGGCGATGGTGGGCGATCATCGTCGGGCCCAGCGTGCGCCCCCGGGCCAGCAGTCTGCCCAGTCGGTGTCCCTGCTCATCCCACATCATCAGCCGGCTGTGCACTTCGGCCGGCCCTGCTTCGCCGATGGCGCCCTCGATCACCCGGTAAGAAGTGTCCACTGCGAGGGCCTTGTTCGTGGCACAGGCGAAGACGTGGTAGCTCGCGTCATGTTCCTGTTGGTCAAACAATCCGGCTCCTACGGCACGGGCACTGATCGGGACCCAAGGACGATCCGTAACGAACCGCTTGGCCACCATCGGGTTGGGCGGCACAGTGGCTCTGTCACTGTCCGATGCGTAGATAACGTGGGGATCCTTCCAGACTGCCGCACTCATGTCCTTGGCTCCCTCGTATTCGCAACTCGTCGCCACCGCGGCTCCGACAGGTCCGCAGCGGATACAGGTCCGATCCGGTATGGAACCGGGGTGGAGCCACACGCGGCGCGACAGCGCCGTAAGGCCCACCAGACACGGCACCTCGTCCTGGACCGAGTAGACCGGCTTGACCCACGACGGCTCGCCAAGGGCCGCCACTGGCGTCCAGGCCCTTGAGAGCGTATCTGCCAGGGACCTGCCAGTCGGGAACAGGTAGTACGGAGGCGTTCCGTTGATCCCTGCTCGGAGGCCCCCCAGACCACTAGTGGCGAACAGAGGCAGCCGGAGCAAGCCCAGCGCGCAACAGGTCGGGCAGAGTCCAACGTTGTAGTCCGTCGCATGCGTGAAATGGGCGAAGTTGTTGGCCGTCGGTATCTCCTGGAGCAAGTCCGTGGCTGGACGGCGCCGATGGCTATCGCGTGTCTGGTAGAACCTGTGCCCTTCCCCGAACAGGTTGAACTTGTCTTCGTTCTCACGAAGCTTGTCGAACCATTCCGGCGGGAACCTGTCCGGCTTCTTGTCACGGGGATTGCCGCGGCACCAGTACAGAAGGGCAAGCAGGAACCGCAGTACGGCGACCCGATCCATCGGATTCGACGCGGCTATTTCGCGAATGCGATGAGCCTCGGTCAGGACGGCAAGAATGCCCTCTCGCTTGACCGTGCCGTTGCGATAGAGCACCGGTATCCACGGTGCGTAAAGCAGGTTGAACGAGTCTTGATGGTCTGTCATGCACACCTCCGATCAGCGCGTCATCAGTCTTGCGCACACCAAGAGCGTCCATCGAAGGTTCGCTTCGGTCGCTGCTCTATCCTCCGACTCGCGCCGGTCCGCCGAATGCGGAAAGGGGGCGTCCGTCCGGCGAGGGAGGTCTTTGCCGGAGGTGACGCGAACTCGATGCCATCCCATCCATGAGCGACACTGACGCCGACAGCTTGACATCCGCACTCCACGAGCCGCGACGCGGCATGCTGACGCTTCGCGTGATCCTGCTCGCGATCATCCTGATCCCGCTGAACGCATGGTGGATCACGGAGATCGAGTACGTCCGCTATTCGGACAATGCCACGACGCAGGCGATCTTCTTCAATGCGGTTTCGCTGCTGCTCGCATTGGCGGCCCTGAACACGCTCCTGCGCCGTCTGGGGCCGCGATGGCCCTTCACCATCCACGAGATGCCGGCCCTCTACGTCATCGTCGCTGTTGCGAGCAATCTGGCCGGGTACGATCAGCTCCAAATCCTCTTCACGACGATCACCTGCGTGTTCCGGCATTCGACGCCGGAAACCGGATGGGCCACGAAGATCGTGCCGCATATCGCGCCCCATCTGGTGGTGAGCGACAAGTCGGTCATTGACCCGCTGTTTGTCGGCAGCACGACGCTCTACACGCCCGATCACCTCCTGCCGTAGCTGAAGCCGCTGGGCTGGTGGACGCTCTTTGTGATGGCCGTCGTATGGACGATGCTGTGCCTGGTGTCGCTGTTCCGGCGGCAATGGGACAATGAGCGGCTGAACTACCCGATCGCCGAGATCCCGATCCAGGTGCTGTCTCAGCCGCGCTCGCTGTTCGGATCGCGCCTTTTCTGGGGCGGAGCGTCGGTCGGCGGGGTGTGTCAGGCCGTGAACCTTATCCACAACCTGTACCCGTCGGTTCCAGGTGTGCCGATCGGCGTCCCGTACTTCTCCGCCCAGAGCAACCCCTGGAACGGGGCCGGACCGCTGCCGATCTCGTCGTTCCCGTTCGGCTACGGCCTGACGTTCCTCATGCCGACGCAGCTCGGCTTCTCGTGCTGGTTCTTCATGCTGCTCAGTCGTGTCGAACTCGTGGGCGCCGCGATGATGGGCCACACCGATTGGGGGAAGTTCCCGTATGTCCAGCAACAGGGCGTCGGGGCCATCCTGGGCATTGCGCCGGCGATCATGTGCGCCGCCCGCGGCCACCTGAGCCAGGCATGGCGCGCCACGTGGAGACGAGAGGCAGGGGGCGAGAGCCAGGACGCGAACGAACTGATGTCGTACAGAACGGCCGTGCTCGGGCTGATGGCGGGCTCTGCCGCGATGGTGTGGTTTGCCATGTCCGCCGGCATGCGCCGGCACACGTCGCTGCTGTACATCGGCATCCTGTTGGTCATTGTGCTGGTCGTGGCGCGCCTGCGGGCCGAGCTGGGCCTGCCGGCATTCGAGCTGTATCAGATCGGCGCCGATCAGGTCCTGCAACGCGTGTCCGGCACCGGGGCATGGACGCGCAGCGACCTTACGGTGATGACGCTCTTCTTCTGGCTGAGCCGCACCCATCGCCAGTTCCCGATGCAGACGCAACTGGACGCCACTCGGATCGCCCATCGGACCGGCGGGCGGCTGCCCTCGATGACCGCCGTGATCCTGACGGCAAGCCTCCTGGGCACCATCGCCGCGTTCTGGGCCTACCGTCTCACGATGTACCAGGTCGGCTTCGAAAGCGCCCGGTTCCGCGGGCCCGCCATATGGGCCTTCGGGAGCGAGCCCTGGCAGAAGCTCGACGGCTGGATTTCGTCGCCTGTCCGCTCGGACCCCGGCACGATGGGCGCCTATGCGTTCGGCTGCCTGTTCACGCTGTTCCTTGCCGCCATGCGCGTCCGGTTCATCTGGTGGCCGTTCCATCCCGCCGGCTATCTGGTCGCAGGCAGTTTCGGCCTGTTCCGGCTCTGGCTCCCCATCTTCGTGAGTTGGCTCATCAAGGCGCTGCTTCTGCGGTACGGAGGCCTCCGGGCATACCGTCGCGCGCTGCCTTTCTTCATGGGCCTGATCATCGGGGAGTTCGTGGCCGGCTTTGCCCGGACGGTTCTCGACATGATTCTTGGCCTCCACCTGCCACCGGAGAGCGGTATCGGGGGTTTATAGGGGTAAGAGCCCGGCAGGACGTGCACCGCGATTGCCCGCGTGCCGGCGTGGGTCGGTTTTATTGCGTCAGCCTGCCTGATCTGCGCCGACGCGCCGGTCGGTTCCGCAAGCTCGGTGCGCGCCGGCGACGGGTATTATGGACGGCGGGGCGTGCCACGGAACCGGCGGATCGGTCGGCGGCCAGGTCCGGATCGTTCCGGAAGCCTCGCCGCCGGGCTCCGCTTGTCGTGCAGGACGCACGCAATGACAGCGTTCGACTGATACAGGAGTGCAGCACTATGGGGCGAATCGTTGGGCGCAGACGCATCCGGGAAGGCCGTGGTCTCGGTGAGCGCCTTACGGAGATCGTCGTCTATGTTGTCCTGATTGCCGGGGCCATCTACGGCACCCGATGGTACTTCACCGAGTACCTCCGCTCGCCGAAGGTCGCTCTCGGGCGCTACCTCGGCTATGTCAAGGCCGGCGATGTGAAAGCCCAATACGAGATGATCGCCGAGTCGTCGAAGCGCTATTTCCCGACCGTATCGGCCTACGAATCGAAATGGGAACCCGCGCGCGGTTTCACGGGCCGACTGGCCGATTGGCAGATGGAGCCCATCGCCGAAAAGGGTGACAGGGCAGAAGTCAAGGCCATCCTGAACGTCCGTAAACCCGGTCAGGCTCTCTATCAGGCGGCCAGCGACCCATACACCGACAAGTACGTGCTGATCAAGGAGAAAGACGGCTGGAAGGTCGCGCTCGATCAGAGCGACCTCAAGTCCACCGCGGCCGCGAAGCCCACCCGGCCTTGACGCACGTGGCCGAGCGGCCAGGCTCAGGTGCCGTCCGTGAGCGGCACGCGATCGTGAAAGGAAACAAGACATGCAGCAATGCCCGAAGTGCGGGTCAAGCGTTCCCGATGGCCGCACCACATGCCAGATATGCTCGGCAGAGCTCGATCCCGAGCAGTCGAAGGTCGCCGGTCCCATAGGCCTCCAGACGCCGATCGCTCCTCAGAAACCTGCCGAGGAGGACGACCCGGCCAACCGACCAGGCATACCGGGCATTGATCGGGTTCGCGATGAGGACGACGTGCTCCAGAAGCAGATCGGGGGAGGCGCTCCGCAGGCATCCGCGGGCGGCGTCGAGTTGAGGCGGACGCTCGCCGGCGACGTCATCGAGGTACCGGTGGCGCCTCCGCCAAAGGCAGGGGGCCCGATGCTCGGCCAGAGTTCGCCGCCGGTCCGCGGCCCAAGCCCGATCCCGAGGCAGGCGGGCCCAGGCGGGTCAACCCTGCCGCCGCTGAGAACCGGACGCGGACCGGTGCGCGGCATCGAGGAAGGTTCGGGCGGATCGGGCAGCAAGATCGGAGTGGTACTCCTGATCCTCGTGCTCTTGCTGGGCGGCGGCGGCGCCGGAGGCTATTGGTACTGGCAGCAGACCCGCCCGGCTGCGGCAGTGACGACGCTGATGGAGAACTTCAAGGCCAAGAACTGGGGCGGCGTCTACGATCAGATCGAGCTGCCCGCCCAGGCCAAGCAGTTCGCCAACCGCGATACCTTCATAAAAGTGATGGGCGTCCTCGGCGCGAACCTCAGGATTGACAGCTACAAGGTAGAGCGCGGAACCATCACGGGTGACACCGCGACCGTGAAACTCACCGTGACCGGCAAGAGAGGGTCCGAGTCCGGCACCGACACCACCGAAGTTTCCTTGCGCAAAGTTGAGGGCGTCTGGAAGATAGACGTCACTGCAGTAGGCAAGGCGCTGCCGGGCCTGGCGCCAAAGCTGTAGCCGCCTGGGTTTCGACACGCAGCTTGCGCAGGCGCGACCGTTCCCATTCGGTGTTGCGGTTGCGGCAAGGTTGACCTTCAGCGGGCACGACGGGCCGGCTCGATAGACCTATCGGCGCGCCGCGGGCATCTCCGCACCGGCGGCAGTCCCGGCACCCGCCCCGCACGCTTCGGTGGCAACGCCTGGGCCGTACCACATTCCATGGGCGCAAGCAAGCGACAAGACATGCCCGCACCCCCGGACGATCACGCGAAGCCGTTCGTACGGGGGTGCGGTACTCAGCTTGGAGGGTTACTTGGTCGCCGTCTTCCTGGCGGCCTTCGGGATGGCGAAGCCGGTGTGCGTTGACGCGTACTTCGCAGGGCTCTTCTTGAACTCGGCGAGACAGCCCGAGCAGCCGAAGTAGTATCGCTTGCCCTTGTAGTCGGCGTACTTCTTCTGGGCGGTCAGTTTGGCGACACTCACCTGCTTGGCGCCACCCTCACACTTGATGGTGACGATGTCTCGGTTGGCCCTGGCAGCCTTGGCCATGCCGGGGCACCGGGCTGCCGCGTCGGGGCAAGCGCCACACCGGGCTTTGGCGCCCGGGCAATCGGCGCACTGCGCGGATGCGCCGGGGCACTTCGCCTTGGCGGCGGCCTTCTTGGTCTTGTCTGCGTTCGGGCCTGCTGCGGCAATCGCCGCGAGCAGGGCCAGACACGCGAGGGCGGGTGCGAATCTTGCCATGGAGTTTGAGATTTCCTTATCTGGTGATTTCGCCTCGTCCGGGCATGCCGGCGAGCGCGGGTACCAGGCTATACGGCTGTGTATAATGCAAGCGTTTCCAGTTCCCAAGAACGGAGGTCCTGCGTGAAGGCCGAGATTGTCTCTGTCGGCACCGAACTGCTGCTCGGGCAAATCGTGGATACCAATGCCGCCACTCTGGGGAAGGCTCTGGCCGATCTGGGCATTGTTGTCCACCGGCGGGTGACCGTTGGCGACAATCACGAGCGGCTTCTCGCGGCTCTGCACGAGAGCATTGCGAACGCCGATGTTGTGTTCACCATAGGCGGCCTCGGGCCGACGCAGGACGACATCACGCGCGATGTTCTCGCCGAGGCCATGGGCGTGCCCCTGCGCTTTGACGAAGCCATCGGCCGGCGGTTGCGGAGCTTCTTCGGGAGCAGGGGGCTCGAGTTGCTCGAAAGCCAGCTTCGCCAGGCGTATGTACCCACGTCGGGACGAGCGCTCGATAACCCCAACGGAACGGCTCCGGGCCTCCTCTTCGAGACGGAGGGCAAGATTGCCATTGCCCTGCCCGGTCCTCCCGGCGAGTTCGGGCCGATCCTCGAAAACGAAGTGGTGCCCTATCTCCGGTCGCGTTCAGGCGGCAGGACCATCCGTTCCCGCGTCGTTCGCATATGCAGCATGGGAGAGGCCGTGGTCGAGGACCGGGTGAAGGACCTGATGGCATCCGACAACCCCACCGTCGCACCCTATGCCAAGACCGGCGAGGTGCACCTGCGCGTCACCGCTCAGGCGGACAGTGTGGAGGCCGCCGAAGCGTTGATCGAGCCGGTGGTGCGCGAGATCGAAGCTCGCCTGGGGAGCCACGTCTACGCCTACGACGACGAGCCGCTCGAAGGGGCCGTGGTTCGGATGCTGCGTGAGGCACGCCTCACCCTGGCAACGGGCGAATCCTGCACCGGCGGCCTGCTCGCCAAGCGCATTACCGACGTGCCCGGAAGCTCCGACGTCTTCCTTGGCGGCGTGATCGCCTACAGCAACCAGGCCAAGGTGAACCTGCTTGGCGTGGCTGCCGAGATGATCAAAGCCCATGGCGCAGTCAGCCGGGAAGTTGCCGAGGCGCTCGCCGTCGGAGCGCGCTTGCGCTTCCGATCCGACATAGGCGTCGGCATTACGGGCGTAGCCGGTCCCGGCGGCGGCACTCCCGAGAAACCGGTCGGAGTCGTCTGGCAGGCCATCGCCACCGCTGACCGCGTGGAGGCCGAGGGCAACGTGTACGCGGGCATCCGTGCCGACATCCGCACCAAGGCGACGCAGACAGCGCTGACGAAGCTCAGGGACCTCGTTGCCCAACAAGTATAGGTCCCATCGGTCCCATGGGACGAATGGGACGAATGGGACGAATGGGACGAATGGGACGAATGGGACGAATGGGACGAATG
>DYKI01000277.1 GCA_020722705.1 Chthonomonas calidirosea
TTACGGCGTGTTGCCAGATATGGGGACGCATCACGGAACATCCCAAAGAGCCAATATCTTTTTGGGTCTGTCGTTGCGAGGGCCGGATGTTCTTCCCGGCCCGAAGCAATCTCCCCGCCCGCGAGGTGTAGGTCACGTTTTAAACGTGACTTACGTTCTGGTTTTTGGTTTAATTTTACTCTCCGCCTGCGCCGCGCCGCAGGTCTCGCAGCGGGACATCACCGTCAGCGTTTGGGCGGACAGGGCGCAGGAGCAGGTTGAAGTCCCGGCGGGGAGCACGGTGGACCAAGCCCTCGAGCAGGCCCAGATCGTCCTGGGCAGCAACGACCGGGTCGAGCCGCCCGGCTTCACCATCCTGGGCGACGGGGATAGCGTGACCGTGACCCGGGTCGAGGAAGTCTTCGAGACGGTCGAGGAAGCCATCCCCTTCGAGCAGCAGACGGTGCGGAGCGATTCGATTGCCGCCGGGGAAAAACGCCTGCTCCAGTCCGGCTCGAACGGGCTGCGCGAGATCACCATCCGCCGGGTGCTGGAAGACGGGGAAATAGTCAGCGAGAGCATCGTGCGCTCGACCATTTTGCAAGAGCCACAGGCCGAGATCGTGATGGTCGGCGCGCAAAACCCGTTCGCCCCGCTTGAAATCCCCGGCAGGCTGGTCTACCTCTCCGGCGGCAATGCCTGGATGATCGAGGAGAGCACCACCGGGCGCGTCCCGCTGGTCACCAGCGGCGACCTGGACGGGCGGGTCTTCGACCTGTCGCCGGACGGGCGCTGGCTGCTCTTCACCCGCCAATCGGCGCTGCCGCCCGATCAGGAGATTAACACCCTGTGGGTGCTCAACCTCGAGTCGAGCGGCGCTGAGCCGGTGGACCTGGGCGGGCGCAACATCGTCCATTACGCCGGGTTCTCCCCGATGGACCGGAACACCGCTTTCTTCTCGACGGTCGAGCCGCGCAGTGCCTCCCCCGGCTGGCAGGCCAACAACGACCTGTACAGCGTGACGTTTACCGCGGCCAAAGCCAACAAGCCCCGCCTGATCCTGGACGCTAACTCCGGCGGCATTTACGGCTGGTGGGGGACGATCTTCGCCTGGTCCGACGACCGCCGCCTGGCCTATTCCCGCCCGGACGGGATTGGGCTGGTCACTTTCAACCGGGAGGGGATGGGCGTTCTGCATCCGTTGGTCGAGATCACGCCGCTCAACACCCGCAGCGACTGGGCCTGGGTCCCCGGATTCGCCTGGGGTGCAGACAGCCAGACCATTTTCGTGGTCACGCACGCCGCGCCGGGCGGGCTGGTCAGCCCGGAGGAATCGCCCAATTTCGACTTGAGCGGCGTCTCGCTGGTCAACAGCGCCAGCGTGACGCTCATCCCGCAGACCGGGATGTTCGCCTACCCGTCGGTTTCGCCGTTGGACAGCTCGAACCGCGAGGCCGGTTACCGGGTCGCCTATTTAGCGGCCACCTTCCCGACCCAGAGCATCACCAGCCGCTACCGGTTGGTCGTCATGGACCGGGACGGCTCGAACCGCCGCGCCCTCTTCCCGGATGCGGATTCGACCGGCCTGGAGCCGCAGGTCCCGGCCTGGTCGCCGGAACCGCTCGCCAACGGGAACCTGTTTCTTGCGGTCATCTACCGGGGTGACCTGTGGCTGGTGGACAGCCTGACCGGTGAGGCGCAGCAGGTAACCGGCGACGGCCTGCTGACGCGGCTTGATTGGGAATAGTGATATACTGACTTCCGAGAAGCCAAGCCATGACATTGTTCAATCGTATTTCATTCGCCCCCAACATCATGGGTGGGCGCGCCTGCATCCGCGGGATGAGAGTTA
>DYKI01000278.1 GCA_020722705.1 Chthonomonas calidirosea
ATCTGACTGCTGAAGAACGGGCTTGTCGGAGGCGGGTTGAGCTGGTAGCCACGAGGCGATCCGCGAATCTGGCGCACCCCGGAGTATCCGGCACACCCAAACCCTCGTCTACGGCCCTCTCACGGGCCTTGTTGGCCCCGTTTTCTCCCCCTCGCCTTCCTGTAGGCGCAATTATCCCCTCGATTCGCTTCTCAACTGCCTTGCCGCACCTTCCTGCGCCCTTCGGTACGCCGTCGCGATCCGCACCACGTTCACCATGAAACAGCACGCGTAGACCCCCACGGCCATCCGCTCCCCGCCTCGGTATCGCGCTCGTTTGTGCCCTGACCGCCGCTGCTGATATGCGAAGGTTCGCTCGATTCCCAACCGCTCTTTCTGCGCCGCGATGAACTCAGGCGTGTCCTGCCGCGCGCGAGCGTCCTCATGCTCCCGGTAGTACCGGCTGATGAACACCGTGCGCCCCTGCTTCGCCTTGCTGCAGCGCCCTCGCAACGGGCAGTCCGCGCACTGCGCTTTCGTGAAATAGAAATCCCACCCCTGGGTCTTGTCATCCCACTTGCCACCCTCCGCGACCTCGCCCCGCGGACAGCGCACCCGTACTGCGTTCCCCTCGTCATCGAACTCCGGCGTGAAATCCGACGCCGAGAACAGCCCCTGCTTGTGGCCCTTCGGCGTGGGCACTGCGATGTAGTCGGTCGCTTCCGTGTCCTTTACCTTCCGCCGGTTCTCGCCGCTACTGTACCCGCTGTCCGCCACCACACCCATGGGCCCAGCCCCCGTATTGTTCAGGTGTTGCTCCACCAACGTCTCGAACGGTTCGGTGTCATCAACGTTCGCCGGCGTCACCTGCGCCGCAGTGATGATCTCGTGCGCCACGTCGGTGGCGATCTGCTCCTTGTAGCCCACGAACGGCTTTTTCCCCCGTTCTCGTTTGCTCCAACGAGCGTCCGCGTCCACGTCGCTTACCAGGGTGTCGCGTGGCTCGTTCTTCTTCTTCTTCGGCAGCGCCTGCCGCTCAAGCGCCTTCGCAAGCACCCCAACCAACTCCCGACGCTCTTGCTCGCGCTTGCCCACCGTCTGCGTGCTCGCCAGGGCATCGTGCACCTGGCCCGTGAGGATGAACCACGCCTTCAGGTCCTTCTCCCGAAGCTCCTTGCTCTGTGTCCACGAATTGTCCTCACTCAGCGCCACGTGCTCCCCAGCCAGTCGCGCCGTCTCGCTTCCCAGCTTCTCCAGCAACTGCAGCCCCCGCCGCGACACTTTCATCAGAAGCTTGCGCAGGCGCGGAATCGCCACGTCCGCGACGATGCCATAACTGTCAACGATCAGCAACCGACCCTCCACCAATCCGCGCTCCACTGCCACTGCTACAGAGCGATTGAAGATCTTCTGGAACCGGTCCGCACCCAGACGCGTACGGAACACGCTCAGAAGACTCGGGTGCGGCAGTGCGTCCTCCAGACCCACGTGTAGGAACAACCGTAACGCCAAGTCCGTCTGCGCACGCCCGATCACCGCGCGATCACTCAACCCGTAGTACTGCTGGACAAAACACAGCCGCAGCAGCAACTCCGGGTCAACGGCTTCACGTCCTTGATCGGGACTGTACACGTCCCCGACCAAGTCCCTGACAAACGAAAAATCGACCTCACGGTCGATCTCAAGAAGAGGGTGATCGGACGGCACCAGCCTCTGAACGAAATAGTCATCAAACAGCGAGTCTCGCCGGGGCTGCGGTGCATGCTGCATATGCCTCACCTCGCCCCACTAATTCGCCGCCAAACGCAACCCTTCCTGCATACTTTTTCAGCAGTCAGAT
>DYKI01000102.1 GCA_020722705.1 Chthonomonas calidirosea
CATTGGGTCGCCTTCATTGTAGTCCTTGACCTTCCGAACGGCGTACTGCAGAGCGTCACGCACGGTTGCCGGCTCGCCCTTCTGGTCGGGCCCCTGTGCAAGCGCCAACCAGAAGAAGTATGCCCACTGTCGAGCGCATGAGGCGAGCCTGTCCTCGAACATCACCGGAGCTCGGAAGCCCACCGAGCATGTGGCCCCTTGTGTCACCGCCTGTTGGGCGAGGTTCCCGCGAACCTGGTCTGTGAGAGCGGTTTCACATGCCTGCCATACGACGAGCCTCAAGTTGGGAAGACACAGGTCGGTCAGAAACGACCCAGGCTCCTCTGGGTACGCGCGCTGCGCCCAGATCATCTGAGATGCAGTGACAACTCCGCCGCCGCCCCCGCTTCCATGGCCCCAGTAGTGCATGATCCGATCCGTCGGCAGAGCACCCATGACGTAGCCGGCGAGTGCGGCGCCGTTCGCTCGAGCACGGTACGCCCCGCGGTAGCTGGACCGGACATCCCAGAGACGCTTCTGCCACGAGCGGGCCGAGTTGTCCACTCTGCCGGCCGACGGTATCATGCAGTAGTTGTCCGCAAGGGGCCGTGGCTTCTTGCTGTTCATTTGCAGGCACCAGCGGCTCCGATGGGCGCGGTCCGAACCGGCGTGGTCGTCGCAGACTGAGAACAGGTGGTACTCGGTCTGAGCCACCACCATGGCAACGGTTGCATCGCTCCAGACAGGCTCCGGGGTACCCGGTGGGTTCGAGACCAAGCTCAAGTTGGTAGGCGCTGTGAGAGCGTTCAGGTCGCCATCGTAGACCTTGACGAAGCCCGCTGAAGGGTTCCTCAATGGACTTCCGTAATCCACCACGACGCAGGAGTCGTTCATGTGGTTCATGTCTGTCTCTTCGTCGTAGAAGTCCGTCAGCGCCGAGGAGGTTTGAGTGATTAGCATCAACGCCGACTTGTCCTGATCGTAGTCCATCGTCGGCCCCGCTCCGCCGATCTCCCACCGGAACAGGTAGATGCCTTTCGGGGCGACGCCCTCGCGCGGCGGGTCCTGGGAGCCGTTCCACTCGAACTCGAGCTCCGATGCGCCGGGTCCGATGGTTGACGTGGTCTCGAAGGTCTTGACGAGGGCCTGGTCGCTGTTGTAGATGCGCAGCTTCACTGCCTGCTGAGCCTTGTAGGCGCTCGACACCTCGGCCCGCAAGGTCACCGGCTCCTCCGGGTCGCCATGCCAGAGGATCGGCTCCGGGTTGACCGGCTGCGTCGGCTTCACGATCAGATTGGAGAGGGTGAAGGTCGCGTCGCCCTCGAACGTATAGGACGTTCCGAATGGCGGATACGACGAGCACGTGCCCTCAACGTGGATTGTGTGCGGCATGTTGTGCCGCGACGAAATGGGCCATAGGATGTTCCAGTGGTTGGTGTCGGGGCTCTGGGAGCATCCGGGCGGGCATGGGCCGGACGCGAACGGTCCGCCGAAGGTGACCGTGCCATCGCCGTGCGAGGCACAGTCGGCGGCCGTTGCGACGAGCGAAGTGATGCTCGCGATCGGATACGAGCCCGGCAGATGGATGTGGATCGTGCAGTATCCGCCGCCGATCGTGGAACCGTCGGGGCTGCACGTCTCGCCGTAGGGCACCGTCGTGTAGTCGTGAGTCCAGGCTACCTGCACATCGGCCTGCAGTTGCGCAGAGGCGGGCTCGCCGCACGTGCCGGCCATCACACACGCCAGCGTCAGCGCGCGGACGCTGCCTCCCCCGCGAATACGAACTGCCCGAGTTTCCGCATGTCGTCTTGCTCCTTATGTCAGCGAGTTGCGAAGAGAAGCACATTCGGTTGCGGCACTGTTGCGCAGTTTACGCCTGCCTGATGCAGTTGTCAAGGCGATCTGCGGCCAAGGCCCGCCCATTGCGCGCTGCGGCATCTCAGGGTAGTCTAACCCAATGTCCGAGACGCCCGACTTGGTGAAGGCGCCGGCAGCCAAAGGTGCGGTGAGGGTATCCGACCACGGGTTCGATGAGCTCGCGGCCGACGGCATCCTGGTCCGCGACGTCGTCCGGGCCGTGGCTCGCGCCGAGCTGCTGGAGGACTATCCTGACTACCCCAAGGGGCGCTTCGTCCTGGTACTCCAGCACGATTCGAGCGGCAGACCGGTGCATGTGGTGTGGGGAGTACCGCTGGGCTGCACGACCCCTGCCGTGCTTGTCACTGCCTACCGGCCCGATCCGAAGGGATGGACGGACGATCTCAGGAGACGACAGAGATGACGACGAGGCGCACAACCAAGCTCGTCCGCGAGGGCCCCTACGCGGCGGAGGCGGACGCCGAGCTTATTGAAACGGGAGAGGGCTGGTCGCCGTATCTCTCGCTTGACGATGCCTGCCGACTGGACGACGTTCGGGAAGCCCTTCGATCCCGTGACATCAGGAGGGCCAGTAGCCTCGCCCGGGTCTTTGAGCTGACACCGGTCGCCGTGTAACCGACGGACGTGCGCAAGGTTGCCTGGCCAGGCGACCGTCTCGTTGCGATGCCGGGCCGAGCACAGCCACCGTTTGACACCCTCTCAGCCCGCATGCCAGACTCCATCTGCGCTCCGCGCTTGGGACGCGGATCGCCTGAAAGGACCTTTCTCGCATGACCCACTCAACGTCGCGCACTATCCTCGGCTCGGACCTGCCGAACATCCCCTGGGAGGAGAAGCCTGCCGACTGCAAGGGCGTCGTCTGGCGCTACAGCGGCAACCCGGTGATCCCGCGTGACCTGCTCCCCACGTCGAACAGCATCTTCAACAGCGCGGTGGTGCCCTTCGATGGCGAGTTCGCGGGCGTGTTCCGCGTGGACGATACGTGCCGCAACATGCAGCTCCATTCGGGCCGCAGCAAGGACGGCATCACGTGGGAGCTCAGCCCCGAGCGGATACACTTCGTGTGCGACGATCCTGAGGTCGGCCAATGGCAGTATGGCTACGATCCGCGCGTGTGTTGGTTGGAGGACCGCTACTACATCACATGGTGCAACGGATACCACGGGCCGACCATCGGCGTGGGCTACACCTACGATTTCGAGACGTTCCGCCAGATCGAGAACGCCTTCCTGCCGTTCAACCGCAACGGCGTCCTCTTCCCGCGTAAGATCAACGGCAAGTACGCCATGTACAGCCGCCCCAGCGACAACGGCCACACTCCGTTCGGCGACATCTACTACAGCGAGAGCCCGGACATGTGCCACTGGGGCAAGCATCGGTTCGTTATGCGCCCGAACGGAGGCTGGCAGTCCACCAAGATCGGCGCCGGCCCGACACCCATCGAGACCACCGAGGGCTGGCTGCTGGTCTACCACGGCGTGCTGACCTCGTGCAACGGCTTTGTCTACAGCACTGGCGCGGCTCTGCTCGACATTGATCAGCCCTGGAAGGTCATGTATCGCACAGCCCCGTACATCATGTCGCCCCAGACGATCTACGAGTGCGTGGGCGACGTGCCCAACGTGGCGTTCCCATGTGCCGCCCTGACCGACGCCGCCACGGGCCGCATCGCGTTCTACTACGGGTGTGCCGACACGGTCACGGGCCTTGCCTTCGCGCAGGTGGACGAGCTTATCGCGTTCGTGAAGGCAAACTCGCGCGTATAGGGCAACCAACTACCGTGCCGGCGTGGCGCGAGGCGTGCGTGTGGGAGACTTCGTTAACAGGGAGAACATGATGCGTGACCGCGCATGCCACAAAGAGCTTCGCCTACGGGAGTTCACGGTCTTCCAGGATGCGCGCTTCGCCTTCTCGCCCGGAGTCAACGCTCTGGTCGGAGAGAATGGGACCGGCAAGACGCACCTAATGAAGGTGCTCTACGCGGTGCAGTATGCCGCAATGCGCGGCGAGGCCAGCGTGCGAAAAGCACTGGGTGGTGTATTCCAGGTGACCGATACCGCGCAACTCAAGCGCCTTGGCTTCACGAAAGCGTCTCACGCGGAGGCGGAGGGCCAGTTCGGGGATTGGAGATGGCAGTTCGTCGCCGATCATGACGCTCGCCTGCGCTCCGTAGCAGGCGGCGCTCCTCGGACCGAACGCCCCGTCTTCATCCCGGCGACCGACATGATGGGGCACACCCGCGGGTTCGTCACCACCTACGACGAGTACGACATTGACTTCGACCAAACGCACCGCGATATCGTGTCGCTCCTGCTCGGTCCGGAACGGCGACGCCCCCAGAACGGCCAGTCTGGTGCCGTTGAGGCTCTGCGTGAAGTCCTTGGTGGCGACCTCGTCCTGGAAGGTGAGCGATTCCACCTGGATCTGCAGGACGGGAGACTGCCAATGACACTCGTCGCCGAGGGGATCCGCAAGGTGGCAACGCTCTTGCGCTTGGCCCGGAGCGGGTGGCTCGAGCCGGGCGCTACGCTCTTCTGGGACGAGCCGGAGGTCAACCTGAACCCTGTTGTCATGCGCACCCTCGTGGCGGCAATACTGGCAGTGGCGCGGAGTGGCGTCCAGGTATTCCTGGCCACCCATAGCTACACAATACTGCGTGAGATAGACGTACAGGCTCGCAGAGCAGACCAGTTTCGATTCTTCGCCCTTGCGGTCGGTCAACAAGGCGTTACCGTTCAAACGGCAGACAGCTATCTCGGAATCGAGCCGAACCCAATCGAACGCCACTACGCGGACCTATATGTTAGAGGCATCCGCAAGCAACTGGCGCACGGAGGCGACCTGGAGTGAACCCCGATTGGATTGAGGGAAAGCTCGCCTTCGACTTCTCGGGCGCCACCGGCGGCGTGGCCCGGAGGGAGTCCGAGGCGAACCCTTTGAGTTGCGTGGACTTCTGCGCAGAGTACTCGACTGCTCTGTGGCTCGTCGAGGTGAAGGACCCGGAAGGGACGCCCGAGCCGCATGCGGCCAGTGCGGTTAAGGGTGCCCTTAAGGAACTGCTGAATGACCAGTTGCTGAGGTCACACCTGCTGCCCAAGCTCTACGGCACGTTCGCTCATCTGGTTCTGTTGGGACGTGAGCCACGAGGCAGCGTTCGGTACGCCATCCTGATCGGCCTGTCATCCCTGACGGCGGCCGACCGTACCATGTTGCGCGACAAGGTTCAGCGGGTTGTGGACCGGATCGGGCCGAAGATAAGGTATGCCCGCCACTGGCCCGTCGTCGAAGTCCATACCCTGGACAGTTGGAATGCGACGTACTCCTGGATGACCGTTACGCGGCTTCCGTGAAGCCCGTGACGTCGCGAGCTGGGCGCCAATCGCCACCGGTAACGCCCGTTCCTCTGACGCGCCCGTCGCGGCTCCCAAGCAGGAACAACACGTCTCGGTGCCTAATCCCATCTCGTGACCTCGGCACCGGCCCCATCCGCCGATAAGCGCGGCAATCGAATCCCATGGCGCGCCATTCTGGTCGGAACGGCGCTCCTGCCGCTCAACGCGGTCTGGCTCGTGCGTGTCGAAGTCGGCGCGGGCGGTGTTGTGCGGGGCACCACGAGCAACGGCCCCTATCCGAGCACCCTGTCGCTCTTCGCGAACGTCATCTGCGTGCTGGTCGCCCTCGGCGCGATGAATGCGGTGCTGCGGCGAATCAGGTCGTCATGGGTCCTGGAGCAATCTGAGCTGCTCGTCGTTTACGTCATGCTCTGCATCGGCACATGCTTCACGAGCATTGACTTTCTCGATGTGTTGTTCCCCATGCTGGCGCACCCGCTGAAGTACGCCACCGCCGCCAATGCATGGCAGGAGCTCTTCATCAAGCACCTGGCGCCATGGAGCTATGTGCGCGACGAAGCCGCTCTCAAAGGCTGGTATCAAGGCGGTGTCAATCCCTACACGTGGCAGCACTTGCGCGCGTGGCTCACACCGGTGGCTGCGTGGAGCAGCCTGACCCTTGCCATGGTCGGAGCCATGTTCTGCATGAACGTGCTGCTCCGCGTGCAGTGGACGCGCCACGAGAAGCTGAGCTATCCGATCATCGAGCTCCCGCTCGACATCACGCACCCCTCGGGTGTGTTCTACCGGCAGCCCGCCATGTGGATCGGTTTTTCTGTGGCCGGCGCGATCAGCCTGATCAACGGCGTGGCCATCCTCGTTCCCGGGGTGCCTGCGATACCCATTAAGGCTCAGGACATCAGCGTATTCTTCCCATCGCCGCCCTGGAACGCCATGGGCTGGACGCCCATTGCCTTCTATCCGTTCGCGATTGGTCTCGGTTTCCTGCTGCCTGCCGACATGCTCTTTTCGTGCTGGTTCTTCGCGCTTTGGTGGCGTGCCGAGCGCGTCGCTAGCGCCTACTACGGTCTGACCCAGTTCCGACCGAACTTCCCGTATGTCAACGAGCAGTCGTTCGGCATCTATATGGCGGTGGCCGCCCTGGCGCTCTGGGGTGCGCGGCGGCACCTTTCGGAGATCGCGGTCAACGCCTGGCGCTCAGGCAAGCGGGAGCCAGACGCACCCATGAGCTGCCGAATGGCCTTGGTGGGAGCGGTGGCCTGCTTCCTGTTCTGCGTTCTGTTCTTCCATCAGGTCGGTCTGCCGCTATGGATGTGCTTTGCAGCGTTCGCCATCTACTTCGCCATCGCCATCGCATGCACCCGGATGCGCGCCGAACTCGGTCCGCCGGCCCACGACCTCCACAACGGAGGTCCCGACTACATCCTCACTGCGTGTCTGGGCACGAGGGGCATGTCGCCCCAGGCCCTTGGCGCGCTGACGTGGTTCTACTGGTTCAACCGCGCCTACCGCAGCATCGCCATGCCGTATCAGATGGAGGCGTTCAAGATCGGCGAACGACGAGGCATCTCCATGCGCGGCATCGCCGTCGCGCTCGGCATCGCGACCGTGGTGGGTCTCATCTCGGGCTGCTGGGCGCTCTTTGCTTTGCCGTACAGGCTCGGCGCGGAGACCAACATGGCGGGCCACTTCCCATACTTCGGGTGGGAGGCATACAACCGGCTGGCAAGCTGGATCCAGACGCCGCGCGACACCGACGTGCCGGCAGTGGTCGCCATCGCCGTTGGGTTTGTTTCCACACTCGGGCTTCAGGTGGGGCGGATGCACCTGCCCTGGTGGCCGTTCCACCCGCTTGGCTACGCGGTGTCGGGCAGTTTCTCGATGAGCACCATGTGGCTGCCCATGTTGATCGCATGGGTATGCAAGATCGCGGCACTCCGCTACGGCGGCCTTGCGACCTACAGGCGGTTTGTGCCCTTCTTCCTTGGCCTCATGCTCGGCGACTACCTCTTTGGCTGCGCCTGGCCCATGGTGGGATGGCTGATCCGGGCGAACACCTACTGCTACTACTTCTGAGACAAGAAGCGCAGACCATAGCCAAGGCGGCCGCCCTGAAGCAGGAACACGCCACAGCCGGCGGCGAATAGTGCTTCTGAAAGACGCCGACCCTCCGGATCATGCCGGCCGGCCGAGCGCCAACACAGTAGGGGAGCAGACTCATGAAACCCATCGCATTGCAGACGTACACGCTGCGGGACGCCTTCGAGAAGGACTTCCACGGCGTCCTTAAGGCCGTTGCCGACATCGGCTACAAGGGGGTCGAGATATCGGGCGCCTACGGTCAAACGCCCGAGCAGATCGCGCGCGCGGTCGCCGATCTGGGCATGGTCGTGTGCAGCAACCATGGCAGACTGCCGACGGCGGAGACGCTGGACGAGGTTGTGGCCTATCAGCGCGGCATCGGCTCAACGAAGCTTGTCGGCGGCTTCGGTCCCGATGACCTGAAGACGGCCGAGGGGTGCATCGTGGCTGCCAGGAAGCTTCAGGCTGCGGCCGAGATGCTCGCGCCGTACGGCATCTCCGTCCATGTCCACAACCACTACTGGGAGTTCCATCGCGTGGAAGATGGACGCTACGCGCTCGATGTCATGCTCGAAGCGGCTCCATCCATCATGAGTCAGCTCGACCTGTACTGGGTCGCCTTCGGCAAGGCCGACCCTGTGGAAGTCCTTGGGCGCATCCGCGGGCGGGTGGCGCTCGCACACGTGAAAGACGGCATGTTGGGCGACAAGCCTCACTTCAAGGCGCTGGGAACGGGCCAGGTGGACCTCCCTGCCGCCATCGCTGCGCTGGACCCGGCCGTTACCGAGTGGCTGATCGTTGAACAGGACCAGTCCGACGGCGACATGCTGGCCGACGTGCGCACGAGCTACGAATACCTGGTCTCGAAGGGGCTGGGCGAAGGCAACCGCCCGGCGGCGTAGGCCCAGACAGGCATCGGCAACCGGACACGTCATCGCCGACGCGGCGAACCAATCGCGGACACCCGCAACGGTATCTGCACACCGAGGGGGATCGGTTCGCCGCGCGTTGTTCGTCTCTGATCTTCCCCGTGCCGGGGGACGCTGGCGCCACGGTCACGGGAACTGAGGCTGTGCTATCCGGTTTGGCGGCGACTGAACTCGTAGGCCAGATCGAATGCGAACGTCAGCTCCTCGATGGTGCAGTGATCCTGGACGAAGTGCGAGGTGCAGAAGATCAGGCCGCCGTCGGCTCCGAGGCTCAGGACGCGCTCGATCTCCGCGCGAAGTTGGTCTAGTTTGCCGAAGCCTATGGTCGTCTGGACATCGAGACCGCCCATGACGGCAAAGTGCGAGCGATAGCGATCATGGTGGAGCTGCAGGCTCATGCCCGCCGATTCCTGCCATGGATGGACAACATCGTATCCGAGTTTGATGATGCCGTCCACGGCGGCCATATTGTTGCCGTCGGTGTGCAGGCTGATGTTGGCGCCGCGTGCCTTGACCGCTTCGCATGTCACGTTGTGCGCGGGGTAGATGAGCTTCCACCATGTGCGTGGCGAGAAGAGCAAGCTCGTCTGGCCGCCCCAATCGTCTGAGACATGCACCATGTCCACCCCAAGGTCGAGGCAGTTCATCGCGAACGCGCGATTCCACTTGGCCTGCCGGGCATAGACCTCCGCAAGGTCGTCCGGGTACAGCCCGAGGTAGGTGAGATGATCCTCTATGCCGAAGACACCGTTGAGGCACTCGAAAATGCCCGGCGTCTGAACATACACGAATCGGCCACGCTGCGTCTGATGATGTGCGATTCCGGCGGCAATGTCCGCATACGCTTCGCTGTCGTCGGGATCGGACATCGGGAGATCGAGTGCGTCGCGAGGCTCAATGGGTCCCCGCTGCCTGGCTTCGGCCAGCGCGCTCTCACGGTATGGCGATGGGCCTCCGAATAGATGGGCCAGGTCGAACTCGTAGTGGTCCTCGAAGGCGTCGCACGAGCCAAACGCCTCGGAGATGGGGCCGTCGAGATTGGCCCTGACCCATCCGTAGATGGGCACGCGATCGGGCTTGCCGCCGTCAATGACCGTCTGTACGCGCTCTCGACTCGTCATGTCGCTACCTCGTCACCTCGCCTGCCGCTCGATACATGGCGATGACCTTGGCCGGCGGCGTTTCTGCCAGCAGATTGTGGACGTTGTTGAACACGTATCCGCCTCCGTCGCCAAGGCAGCGCACGACCTCGCGGACCTCAGCCTCGACATCCTCAACGGAGCCGTGCGTCAGCGTATGCTGCGTGTCGAGGCCGCCGCCCCACAGCGCCATGCGTCCTCGCACTCGATCCTTCCATTCGCGATAGCTGTGGCCGCCTGCGGGCCACTGGACCGGGTTCAGGATGTCGAATCCGCTCTCAACGATATCGTCCAAGATGTCATAGATTGCGCCGCAGTTGTGCATGAAAATCCGTACGTCAGGCAGCAGGCTGTGAATCTCGTCGTTGAGACGCCGGTAGTAGGGCTTGAACAGCGTTCGATAGGTTTGCGCCGAAGCGATCAGGGTATTCTGGGTACCCCAGTCGTCGGCCGTGGTCATAATGATGTCAACGTTGCTGCGGACCTCGGGCAGCAGGGCGCGTACATTGTGGACGGCATGTTCGATGGCTATGTCGTGGAGCTCGTGAACATAATCGGGCTCGAGCTTGCAGATCACCGGAAAGACGCCGATGCCGTTGTAGGCGCCGATGCCGATGCCCGCACCGCAGTAGTCCGTGAAGAAAACGGCACGATCGGTTGACTCTCGAACGCGCCTCGCCAGCGCGGCGGTGGCTCGCACCTGTTCGTCGGTGATGCGATGCGCCTGCATATGTTTGCGGTGCTGCTTGAGGTCCAGGAGCGGCAGGGGCTGATCAGGCTCGAGCATGGGCTGGCCGCTGTGGTCGGCATTGAACACATACGATGTCGGCGGCATCCGCATGGAGCCCCACTGCACCAGTGTGCCGTCCGGCTCGCGCCTGAATGCATCCGGGTCTTGCACGCGAGCGGGCAGGCGTCCTCCGAAATCGTAGTTGCGCCACTTCTCGGGCTCGTCGAATGCGTTGGTCACTCCGCCGTCAATGGTGACCACGTCGCAATCGAGGGCGTCCAGAACGTCCACTTCGGGCAGGGCAAGCATCTGGCCGGTGTCATGCACCCGGGGCCTTCGCGGCGGCAGCCCGAGAGCCTCAACAAGGAGCGGATAGGCGAAGGCGCTGATGCCGGTGGACTTCATCGCGCCAAGGTCGCGCGGGACGGTGGGGGTCTCCTGATGGGCGAGTGCCTTGAGGACGCGATCGCGTCGGGTCACTGATGGGTGCTCCTTGTGTGTGGATACTCGATGCGACAGTGTACCTGTGCGTCAGGCGACGGCGAACCCCGAACGATGGTCGTACTGTATAATGCACTCGTTGGCGTGTCGAGGTCGCACGTTCCTGAAGGCAGCTCGGCAGGCCGGCACTGGATCGGGAGAATCACAGAAGGATGTTGACCATAGACGCGAGTTGTGCACCGACCCTCACCGAGGCGCAGCATGAGCGATATGACGCGCTGAAGGCGTCGCTGCACGAGATGGGATCGGTCGTGATCGGGTTCTCAGGCGGCGTTGACAGCACGGTTCTGGCCAAAGTCGCCCATGACGTACTTGGGCCGCGCGCCATCGCGGTGATCGGAGCATCCGAGGCGTTTCCGCAGGGCGAAGTGGAGGCCGCCATGGAGGTGGCCTCGCAGATCGGCATCGAGCTGGTTTGCGTGCCGACGCATGAACTCAGTGACCCTGCATTTCGTGTCAACAAGACGGACCGGTGCTATCACTGCAAGTCCGAGCTGTTCGGCGTTCTGCGGCGTGTGGCCGACGAAAAGGGCGTTCAGTGGGTGGCCGACGGCTCCAACGCGGACGATGTCGCAGACTTCCGGCCGGGGATGCGGGCAGCGGCGGAGCTCAATGTGCGAAGTCCGCTTCGCGAGGCCGGGTTGACGAAAGCCGATGTTCGGGCCATAGCGCATCTGCTCGGCCTCAGCAACTGGGACCGACCATCGTTTGCCTGCCTCTCGTCGAGGTTCCCGTATGGCACAGAGATCACCAGGGAACTGCTCGCGCGCGTGGATGCCTGCGAGCGTTTCCTTCGTGAACTCGGCTTCCGGCAGTTTCGCGTCCGGCACCACGACACCGTGTGCCGGATAGAGCTCAACCCAGAGGACTTCTCGAAGCTGCTCGAAAACCGTGAGGCCGTGCTTGACAGGTTCCGGGACAGCGGTTATACCTACGTGACGCTCGATATTGAGGGATTCCGGTCGGGCAAAATGAACGACGTCATCCGGTTCGGTAACCCATCGTCACACGCAGCCAATGGAAACTGATCGCCTGCGAAGGCTGCTGGAGAGCGTCCGCGACGGCGGAGCGTCCATCGAAGAAGCGGTCGAGCAGCTCCGGATGCTGCCCTATGAGGACCTCGGTTTTGCTCGTGTGGACCACCACAGGTCGTTGCGCACAGGCTTTCCGGAGGTCATCTACTGTCCGGGCAAGACGATGGAGCAGATCATCGAGATCGCCCATCGTATGCGCCAGAAGGGCTCAAAGGTGCTTGCGACACGGGCAGACCAGGCAACCGGGCGCGAGCTTCTTCAGCAGTTTCCCGGTGGTGTCTACCACGAAATGGCGCGTATCGTTGTGCTTCGGCCCGATCAGGACGCCGATGGGCCATCGCCGGCAGGCGCATCCGGCTCGTCGGAGCCTCGCCCTCCCGATGCGGCTCGGCAGGAGCTTTGCCATCCCGATGCGGCTCGGCAGGAGCCTTGCCCACCCGATGCGGCTCGGCAGGAGCCTTGCCCTCCCGATGCGGCTCGGCGGGAGCCTCGCCCTCCCGATGCGGCTCGGCGGGAGCCTCGCCCT